>JAGANS010000036.1 GCA_017624155.1 Muribaculaceae bacterium
TAGATTTACAATTTGGGAAACGACCGGTGGCACAAAGAAAATTGGTTTAGCAAATCTTGTAATAACCGGAAATACTTATGCTAATGGTGAGGAACCTATTATTCCTGAAGTACCTGAAATCCCTGAAGGTGCAGTGATTGCCCCCCTCGCATTCGGTACGATGTATGATCTTACAAAGGCTGAACACAATAATATAGCCACTGTTGGGCCAAACGATATCGGCAACACTTTTAAAGGAACCAGTGTTGACTTCCCCTTCTATCTTGAAAATGACGCTACAATCTTCTTCTATTTAGAGCAAGGCGCAGCGCATAGCAGTGGAGGTTATCTTAATGTAAGTCTTGATGGAGAAAAAATTGGCGAGCATGAAGTTGTTATCACCGGCAGTTGGTCAAATTACGAAGCTGTAAGCGTATTCCGTCTCGATAACCTCTCAGCCGGCAAACATGTTGTAACTGTGACACGTGATGACGAACGTTGCACAGAGTCTTACGCCGGCAACTGGCGTGTATCTCTCCACGCGGAAGATGTATACGACTTTGCAAGCATCAATCTTGAGGCAGGTAAGTATACCGGCGGTATACGTAGCGAAAACAATAATAGCAACGTCGGCAATATCAAAGACGGGGCTACAGCAGAATATCGCATATATGTGCCTCAAAGCGGCAACTATGTGCTCAATCTTGGTATAAAAAATTACGGAGGTGGTACATGCAAAGTGACAATTAAAGAAGAAGGTATCGAGACTTCATTTGACACGACTCCTGTATCACGTTCATACTCTGATACACGCCGTATCGCACTCGGTGATATAAATAATCCCGGTGTAAAAACACTCCGTATGGAATTCACAGCCAGTCCTGGTAATACTGGATATATTGCCAATTACGACAACCTTGGTCTTGAGCGCACCGGCGATGTTTCCGGCATCGCTGATGTTGAGGCTGCAGAGGTTGTTGCTGTTGAGTATTACAACCTGCAGGGTGTGCGTGTTGAGGGCGGTGCCCGCGGCACTCTTATCCGCGTAAGCACCGACGCCAACGGCTCGCGCAAAGCCGAGAAAGTGATCGTCCGCTAATACCGATTCCCCTACTCCATATCCTCCACCCTTTCCCCCGCGCGGGAAAGGGTGGATTTTTATTGCCGTGACGGACACAGCATATAACGAAAATGGGTGTAATATTGTATTTCCCCCTTGATGCGGCAATTTTTCCACCTTTTCTCTCGCTCACGCGCAATAATTTTGCAGTAAAATTCAACCATATTACTAACCAAAATCTGTTACCATGCAAAAGATTACAAAAGCAGTAATGGGTGCAGCGATAATAGCTGTAGCAGCCGGAGCCGCTTACGCGGCCACGTCGACACAGCGGGCCATTGCCCGCGAGGCTGAGGCTGTATCGCACTTCACCCTGCCCGGTACTCTCACTCTCGATGCTGCCGACAGCGACATCGAGTGCACAAGCCCATGCCGCGTAGAGGCTGACGGCAAGATCGGCTATTTCAAGAATGACATGACTGTAACTTTCAAGAATGTCAACTGCGAAAAAGCCGGCACCTACAAAGTGTCTATTCCCGCCGACTGGTCGATGGGCGATGCTAAATTCAGCGTTACCGTCACCGACAACGCCACCGAGGCTGCCGAAGCCACTCTAGAGGCCGTAATGCCAAAGAACAACTCCTCGTTTGAGGTCATGGAGTTTGATCTCAATGGCAGAGTTACCGAAGGATTGAAAACCATCGTCTTCAAATCGCTCGAAAACCCAAGCCACGAAGGAGGTTTCAACTGGAAGTCGCCCGAATTCACATGGACCGGCAACGGAGAAATGCCCGAATCACACTTTGCCGTTCCCGGCACACTCACTCTTGATGCTGCCGACAGCGACATCGAATGCACAAGCCCCTGCCGCGTAGAGGCTGACGGCAAGATCGGTTACTTCAAGAATGACATGACTGTAACTTTCAAGAATGTAAACTGTGAGAAGGCCGGCACATACAAAGTATCTATCCCTGCCGACTGGTCGATGGGAGATGCTAAATTCAGCGTTACCGTCACCGACAACGCCACCGAGGCTGCCGAAGCAACTCTCGAGGCCGTGATGCCAAAGAACAACTCCTCGTTTGAGGTCATGGAGTTTGACCTCAAAGGCAAAGTTACCGAAGGATTGAAAACCATCGTCTTCAAATCGCTCGAAAATCCCACCCATGAAAACGGCTTCAACTGGAAGTCGCCCGAATTCACATGGACCGGCGACGGCGGCGATGACTATTCCGACCTTGTGGCGATTGCCATTCCGACCCCTAAAGATGAGTACATCGATCTCACTATGGGTACTTTTGCCGGTACAAGCGGCAATGTCGCTCCGAATGAGATTAGTTCGACACACGATGGCACGACTTTCGCTCTGAAACTTGTAAGCGAGAAAGACGCCAATTACAAAATATCATTCGCAACGGGAGCCAAGGGTACAGCTATAATCGACGTAACTCTGCTAACAACTACCGGCGATATAATGTACAGCGGAAAGCACGAGGTGCTTAACACCGGCTCATGGACTCCCTCCGTGCCATTTGAAGGAGAAACAGACCTGATACCCGCAGGCACATATATCCTCAAACTTTATGCACACGACCTGCAGGGCAACAGCTATGCAGGCAACTGGGGCAACTTTGCTGTACGTGAACTTACAAATGAAGTAGACGAATGGGGCGGCCCCCTCGACTGGGAACACATCCCCGGCGAAATCGTCATTGACAACTGGACATACAGCGGCGCACGCCTCGAAGGCGGCAAACCCGCCAACAACGTAGGCTATGTAAAGAACGGCTGCTGGGCCAAAGTAAAAGCATTCTGCCGCGAGGAAGGCGTGTATAAGCTCAACATCAACATGACAGGCATCTACGACGGTGGTTCGATACAGACCCTCGTCACCGACCTCGCCACGGGTACCGTGGAAGCTGATAATATCACTCCGGTAGGTTCCGAAGCAGGTCCGCAGGACTTCATCATCGAAGGCATACTCACCAAGGGCAAGAAGGAAATCCAGCTCAACTTCCTCAGCAACACCGGCGGCTTCCTGTTCAACTACAAGGAACCTGTATTCACCAAGATCGGCGAGAAGTTCGCCAAGATAAGCAGCCTCACTTTCGAGGACGGCACACCCGTGGCCATGGAAGGCTATGACTGGAACTTCAATCTGCCTCTTGAATACGACAAGGAAACAATCACCGTAAAGATTGCCCATACCTGCGGCACCGTAACAGCCACAATGGAAGGTGCAACCGTAACCGACAACGGCGACGGCACATTCACGATACCCACACCTGCACGCAGTGCCGAATCAGTTGTAAAATTCGTTCTCACCCCCGAGGAAGGCGCCGCATCTAACCAGACTGAATACCTGCTGCGCATTTACCATATCGGCGACATCATCCTCACCGGCCTCGACATCAATGGCATTGTAATGGATGAAAACACCCTCAAGCGCTTCAACGACAAGGAGGATAATATCAAACTCGAAGGCTATACATTCACCGCAATGCCCAAAGTAACCGCCAAGTTCATTGACGGCTCGTCAGTAGAAGCCACAGGTTCGCTCAACGAAGCCCAAACCGAAGCCACATATACTTTCCAGGGCAAGGCCGGCGATTTCACCGCCAACTTCAAGTTCATCCTGCCCGGATTCCACATGTACACCAAAGCCGAAAACGACCTCGAATACAAAGTGACATTCGACGGGGGCGCCAAGCAGAGCGACGGCTCGTGGAACAACGGACTGTTCAGCCTCAATCCCTGCAACGACGGCTGGGACGGCACTCAGTTCAAGCTGAAGGGCAACAGCACCGTAGTGCTCGGTGTACCCGGCGACATGCGCATCAAGCAGCTGCGTATGGCCCAGCTCGGCGACAACTATGGCAGCGGACGCGTGGCATCTGTAACAAGCGAAGGCGCCACCTGCTGGACTCCCAGCGATGCTTTCTTCACCACCGGCGACGCAAACCGCTATGACCTTATTATCAATGTCGAGAACCATACGCCCGGCACTCCGTTCGAGATCACATTCGACGGCGGCAGCCAGCCCGTAACTTGGTTTGAATTCCTGTACGAAGAGGTAGCCCCTGAGGGTGCGCCCACTCTCGTAAAGAGCAGAGCTACAGCTGTCGACAACTGCAACCACGCCGTGGTTACATTCACCTTCGACCGCGCCATGCAGGATGCCACCATCTATGTCAACGGTACTGCCGTGAAGGCTTACGGCGGTACCACCGACCTCACATTCCCGGTATGGGATCTGCCCTACTCGACCAACGTAACAGTGACCCTGCCCGCCGGCGCCGCACAGGACAAGTACGGCAACAAGACCGACGATGATTACACCGTAACCCTCAAGGTAGGCGAAAAGGCTGCCGTCGAGGCCATTGCCGCCGACCGCTTCACAGTTGTAAGCAATGTCACCGAGCTCCGCGCCGCCGTTGCAGCCCTCAGCGCCACCAACAACAGCGCCGATGCAGCCTGGAGCGTGATATTCATGCTCGACGGCGACTATGATCTCGGCACCGACGTGCTCCACCTCAACAGCCTCTACAACGTGGCCCTTATCGGCGAAAGCCAGGACGGCGTGCTCCTGCACGGCTATAAGACCGGCATCAGCGACCCGACATTCTCGACCCGCTACTCCACCAATATATATATGGAGAACTTCACCAGCCGCAACGACCTCGACTTCGGCAAGGCCGACCGTGCCGGCGTAGGCGTGGCACACTACGGCGGCAACCGCGACATCATGAAGAACGTGACACTGCAGTCGGTACAGGACACACAGGTAACCGGCGAACTTGGCTACTACCTTAACGTCACCATACACGGCTCCGTCGACTACATCTGCGGCGGCGGTGACCACTTCTACGACCACTGCGATTTCATCATGGAACACGAAGGCGGCGTGATAGCAGCGCCATCCACCTCGCCAAGCCTTAAACACGGCTATGTGCTTCAGGGCTGCACCGTAAGCGGCAAAGACAACTTCCATCTCGGCCGTCCATGGCATGGAGAACCTCGCACCTTCTTCCTCAACACAATAATGAAGGCTACACCCAATCCGGAAGGCTGGCGCTCGATGTCTGAACTCCCGACACACTTCTTCGAATATAATTCGATGGATGCCGATGGCAATCCGCTTGATCTGAGCACACGTATCAACTCGCCCACATCGACCAATACCTACTCGCCCATCCTGCCCGAGGAATATGCCGACTACTTCACCGTCCGCAACGTACTCGGCGGCAAGGATTCATGGGAAGCTGCCGAGATGACCGCAGCCTGCGAGGCTCCAGTAGTCTACACCGACGGCACACAGCTCACATGGGAAGCCGTTGAGGACGCCGCAGGATATCTGGTATTTGCCGACGGCAAATTCCTGGCCATGACACCCGACTGTGAATACGCTCTGCCGGAAGGCCGTGCCGAGGTCGTATACACCGTCGCCGCAATCAACGGCAATGCTGCCCGCGGCACAATGTCGGAAGCCGCCAAGGAAGCCCAGGGCATCATCGGTATCGATACCGACAACGCTGCAGCCGTTGAATACTTCAACCTGCAGGGCATCCGCGTCGACGCCAACACCACCGGCACCGTAATCCGCGTGACCCGCGCCGCCGACGGCAGCCGCAAGGCCGAGAAGATCTACAAACGCTGAACGATCCTTAACAACTCTTTTTAACAGCAAGTGCGCGTTCCGCTCCGGCGGGGCGCGCACTCTATTTATTTTTTGTAATAAATCCTGCATCATAGCCCATTTTACAATTATTTCCGACAAATTTTCCGCTCTTACATGATAAATAATACATACTTTTGCATCATAAACCAAAGCATACCATGAATCTCAGAGCAATCATCTTAACAATCATAGGATCTGCCGCACTCAGCATAGCCGCCGCAGCACAGGAAGCCGTAGAACGGACTCCGGCATTTCCCGGCGCCGAGGGTTGGGGACGATACGTCACCGGAGGCCGCGGCGGCAAGGTATTCCACGTCACTAATCTTAACGACAACGGCCGCGGGTCGCTCCGCGCGGCTGTCGAGGCTTCAGGACCGCGCATCGTAGTATTCGACGTGTCGGGCACCATATATCTGAAAAGCGACCTCAAGATACGTTACGGCAACATCACCATCGCCGGCCAGACGGCCCCGGGCGACGGTATTTGCATTGCCGACTATCCCATGAGCATCGCCGCCCCCAACGTGATCCTGCGATACCTGCGCCTGCGCCCCGGCAATGCCGCGAGCACCAACCTCGACGGCCTCGATGCACTGTCGTGCAACGATACACATCACATCATGGTTGACCACTGCTCGCTGAGCTGGAGCACCGACGAGTGCTGCTCGGTTTACGGCAACCGTTTCAGTACGGTACAGTGGTGCCTGATATCGCAGAGCCTGCGATATGGCGGCCACTCCAAGGAAACCCACGGCTACGGCGGCATGATGGGCGGCGAGGGCGCCTCCTATCACCACAATATGCTTGTTCACCACGACTCGCGCTGCCCCCGGCTTGGCGAACGCCCGGGCACAGGCCCACGCGACACGACCGACTTCCGCTGCAACGTGATGTACAACTGGAGCGGCCTGGGCTGCTACGGCGCCGAGAACATGAATGTCAACATCCTCAACAACTACTACAAGCCCGGCCCCGCCACCCGTACACGCAACAGCAACGTGCAGAAACGCATTTGCGGCGTCGGTGTAAACGAGAGCGAGGGCAATCCGATGTATCACGTGTGGGCCACCATATACGTCGACGGCAATGTGAACCCATCATTCACTGATGTCACACGCGACAACTGGAACTATGGTATATGGCTGCAGATCGACAGCAAGTACCGCAACAACGCATCGCAGTATAACCTCGACAAGAACCGCATGCACCTTTCCGAACCTGTCAAATACTACTACGTCACCACCCACTCGGCCGAGGATACCTACGACCGTGTGCTCGACTATGCCGGCGCGTCGCTCGTACGCGACAGCCACGACGAACTGATGGTAAGCGACACCCGCAATGGTGCGGCCACCTACACCGGTAAGGGCGAGGGCGACGCCCCGGGCATCATTGACTCGCCCGACGACAACCGCCCGGCCGACGCTCCCGACAACTGGAAGGCATGGCCCACACTGGAGTCGCAGCCTGCGCCGGTTGATACCGACGGCGACGGTATGCCTGACGAATGGGAAACTGAAAACGGCCTCGACCCGAATGATCCCGCCGACGGCAACCGCTGCAACGACGAGGGCTATACAATGGTGGAGGTCTACATCAATTCGCTCGTCGACCATATCACCGAGGCTCAGAACGAAGGCGGCACAGCCGACGGCTACCGCGAATACTACGCGCCCGTCCGCGACAGCTACGAAATCTCTATGGCTACCCGTCAGGGGACCACAGGATGGGATTTCGACGGAGGCATATCTCTCAACGGCGGCAGCTATGGCAATCAGGGCAACTATGTGTCAATCAGCCGCAACAGTCTCCACACCATCACGTTGCCCGAGCGTGCATCAGTCAGCCGCATCAAGGTGCAGGGCTATGGCCGCTTCACCGGCGACAGTTATGACGATGCATCACTGACACAGCTCGGAGGCCAAAAGTATGCCACCGGCACGTATACACTGCCCAAGGGCAGCGAGCCGGGCGAATTCACCGTCGACATCGAACCGGCCGCCACCGGTACGCTCGACATGTCGTGGAGCGGCAACAATCCTTGCTGCGTCATAACGCTCTACACCGACAACTCTGAGCTCGGCATCGACAGTCCCGAAATCGCACCGGCCGAGACCGCCGGCGACGACCGCTGGTTCAACCTTCAGGGCATCGAGGTAGCCGATCCGACATCCCCCGGCCTCTACATCCACAACGGCAAGAAAATCCTTATCCGCAAATAATCACAAAACCTAATATTCCAATGAAATTCAAGACATTCCACAGCGTGGCTACAGCGGCACTCGCCGCAACGGCCATCCTGTGTGCGCTGCCGGCCGCAGCGCAGTCCAACGAGAAGGTCCCGGCCTTTCCGGGCGCCGAAGGCTTCGGCAGATATACCACCGGCGGCCGCGGAGGCAAAGTGTACCATGTTACCAATCTCAAGGACACCGGCACCGGCTCGCTGCGCTGGGCTCTCCGTCAGACAGGTCCCCGCACTATCGTATTCGACGTATCGGGCACTATCCACCTAAGCAGTGCGCTCACTATCCCCGGCAACACTACAATCGCCGGCCAGACTGCACCCGGCGACGGCATCTGCATCGCCGATTATCCCGTCACACTAAGTTCCAACAACGTTATACGATATGTACGCTTCCGGCTCGGCAACAAGAACGTGGCAAACCACGAAGGCGACGGACTCGGAGCCATGGACAGCGAGAACATCATAGTCGACCACTGCTCGATAAGCTGGAGCATCGACGAATGTTGCTCGGTCTACGGCAGCAACAACACCACCGTGCAGTGGTGTATCGTATCGCAGAGTCTGGTGAATGCCGGCCACAGCAAGGGCGCCCACGGCTACGGCGGCAACTGGGGCGGGTCGGGTGCATCATACCACCACAACCTGCTCGCACACCACGGCTCGCGCACCCCGCGACTCGGCCCGCGTCAGGGCACACAGCTCGACGAGCGTATGGATATGCGCAACAATGTGATATATAACTATTCGGGCAACGGATGCTATGGCGGCGAGGCCATGAATGTGAATATCGTCAATAACTACTATAAGCCCGGACCAGCCACACCGACAAACTACAGGGGGCGCCGAATAGCCGGCATAGGCATCCGCACCGTTGACTATTGCTTCGACGCCTCGGGCACAGCCACCAACATCAAGAATGCAACCGGCCAAACCGTGTCATCCTCGTCGATAAAGATTGCATACGACGGCGTGGTATACCTCACTATCAGCGGCACACGCTATGATGTCGACCCGCTCACCGACAAGTTCACCTACGACGGCAAGAGCGTTGATGTAGCCTGGAATGGCTGGCATCCGGCACTGCACCGCTGGGGTACATTCTTTGTCGAGGGCAACCACAACACCAAGTATGCTGATGTAAGCCGCGACAACTGGAACTACGGCATCTATAATCAGATCGACACCAAGGGCAACGACGGCACATGGACCGACCAGGTGAAGAAAGACATCAAGCTGGCCGAGCCAATCGACTTTGTATATACGACCACCCACAGTGCCGAGGATGCATACGAGCGCGTGCTCGACTATGCAGGCGCATCACTCAGCCGCGACAGCCACGATGCACTTATGGTATCAGACACCCGCAACGGCTCGGCGACATTCACAGGTTCGGGCTGCTCGAAAGGCCTCATCAACAATCAGGAGGACAATAAGCCCGCCGACGCTCCGGCCGACTGGAACGCATGGCCCACCCTCGTATCGACAGCAGCTCCGGCCGATACCGACAGAGACGGCATTCCCGACGAATGGGAGCGCGCCAACGGCCTCGATCCCGAAAATGCAGCCGACGGCAATTCGTACAACGATGAGGGCTATACAATGCTCGAAGTATACCTTGCCAGCCTCGTTGAACACATCACCGAGGCACAGAACGAAGGCGGCACAGCCGAGGGCGATATCATCGAGTATGAACCCGTCGAGGAATCCTACATTATCGACAACACCACCCGTGTCAACAATACATGGAGTTTCGGCCACGGCATCAGTGTGAGCACCGCCAACGGCGGCTACACCACCAGTGGCGACCTTGTAGGCTATGGCCGCGACATGCAGCATGTATACACCCTGCCCGGCGGCGCGGTGATCCGTTGGGTAAAGTTTGAGGGCCGGGGACGCTATGCCACGTCGAGCTACACCGACGCCCACCTTGTCGAACTCAACGGCACTGAATATCCCGAGGGGACATACAGCCTGCGCAAGCCTACCGGGAGCAGCGACACCGAGAACAACACATTCGACGTAGTTCTCGGCGACAAAGGTGTGATAAACAACCTCACCATGACATGGAAAGGCAACAACCCTCTGATGCGCGTCACACTCTACACCACCGAAAACTCGGGTGTGAACGACGTGTCAGTCGACATCGACGATTTCTATGACGACGGATGGTATAATCTGCAGGGCATGCGCTTCGACAATCCGCCGGCCCCCGGCCTGTACATCCACAAAGGCAAGAAAATTCTTGTAAAGTAAGCAGTAACAGCCCACATATCAAAGACACAGAGCATACGTAGCCCTGTGTCTTTATTTTATTCGGACTATGACCTAAAAAATGACGATAGTGAATTTTTACACATTTCGCGATAATTTTTACGCCTTATCACCCGCGTGAAGGTTGTAATTTTGGCATCGGAATCAGTAATGAAATCCAAAAACCAATCATAAAAATTCATTTAACCTTAAACAAATGAAAAAGACTTTACTCCTTACATGCGCTCTCGGTCTTGGCCTCTTCGCCACCGCCCAGACTGCACAAAACATCCCCAACAGCAAGCCGCTGCTGCTGACCGACGGTTACGTGAACATAATCGACGCCGTAGCACCCGAAGAAGGTGAATCAGCTCCTAACGTAACAACTCACGAAAAATACAACAACGGTCAGACCAACTATCTGAACAACTTCAAGCCCGGCGACATCGCCGAGTTGTGTGTAAACGTAACAGAGGAATCATGCTTCATCCTCCACTTCGAGGTAGCATGTAAAAATGACACTCCGGGGTCGTACGGTAATTTCGCACTCATAAACAAAGCTACAAATGATCAGGTATGGTCAACTAAAAACACCTTTGACCCGGTAGCAAAGGCATGGTATGGTTTCAGCGCATCCGAAATTTATATCTCCGATCCCATTCCCGCAGGCGAGTACATCTTCTCTATCGAATTCCAGAACGAAAACGGTGGTAAATCCAACACCTTTAATATCGGTGAATTCACATTCGAAGCCCGCGAAAGCATCGAAACATTCAGTCTCTATACCTTCATTGACCCCAGCGAAGATGCAGGTTCAATCGTACTCAATCCGTCGCAGAATGTCTATCTCGCTGACACCGAAGTAACTGCCACTGCCACTGCCAAAAGCGGCTGGAAATTCAGCCACTTTGAAAACGGCTACGGCGATGTCATCAATGAAAACCCCTACAAATTTGTGATGACAGAAACCACCGACCTTACCGCTTGCTTCGACGAAGTGAAGATGTACAACGAAATCCCCGGCTGGATCGACTTCTACACACGACTCGTATCAGGTGGCAAAATCGAAACCAGCACCAAGCAGAACAATCTTGACGGCGAACCTTACGGTGAACTCGGCCAGGTCGACAACCTCGGCGACTACCGCAACGGCAAGACCGAAGACTTCGAACTCCGCGTATCTGAAGCCGGTACTTACAGCTTCAATGTAGGCTACTCCTGCAAAAAGAACGATGGCGATACTCCCTCTATAACATTCTCGATCTTCGACAAGGCCGCTTACGATGAAGATCCCACAGCCGCAACCGCCGAATGGACATACACCCTCGTTCCTGATGAAGGTATCAAGAATAACTGGCAGCAGTATTACAGCCGTATCGTTGAAGGTGTAAACCTCACCGCCGGCTCCAAGATCCTGCACCTCCTCTTCCAGGAACCCAAGTCCAACAAGTACACTGTCAACATCCTCCGTCTCGGCTTTGGCAACACACCCAACTGGTGGGAGAACGGTTCTGACGGCATTGAAGGTGTTATCGCAGGCGACAACGCTCCCGTCAAGGCTTACAACCTCCAGGGCATCGAAGTTGCTCCCGACGCAAAGGGTCTGATCATCCTCAGCAACGGCACCAAAGTTTACAACAAATAAGCTTTAGATATCCAAATCCTTTCAAGGAATTCCCTTAGGACAATTTCTAAGTAAAACACAGAGGGCCGTATCTACTCCGACATGCAGATACGGCCCTTTTTCTAAAATGCCTTATCCATTTACACCGTCACAACCATGAAACGGAAATCAATACTGTCACTATTTACCTTTACCACTATCACCTGCTCGGCCATACTCCCCTATCAGGATCCGACACTCAACCCCGAAGAAAGGGCCGCCGACCTGTGTTCACGACTCACGCTCGAAGAGAAAGCACAGATCATGATGAATTCATCGCCTGCAATCGAGCGTCTCGGTGTCCCGGCATTTGAATGGTGGAGCGAGGGGCTGCACGGCGTTGGCCGCAACGGTCTGTCGACAGTATTTCCCTCGTGCATCGGCATGGCGGCATCATTTGACGATGACCTCATCGAGGATATTTTTACGGCTGTGAGCGACGAGGCCCGCGCCAAGAACAATATTGCCCGCGCCAAGGGCGAGATGGGCAAGTATAAAGGCATATCACTGTGGACACCCACAATCAATATATTCCGAGATCCGCGATGGGGACGTGGCCAGGAAAGCTACGGTGAAGATCCGTATATGAACGGGCGCATGGGCCTGCGGGTGGTGCGCGGACTCCAGGGGCCGTCCGACTCGAAATACCTGAAACTGCTGGCCTGCGCCAAGCACCTTGCCGTACACAGCGGTCCTGAAAAGAGCCGCCACAGCTTCAATGTGGAGAATCTGCCGGCCCGCGACCTGTGGGAGACTTATCTGCCGGCATTCAAGACACTCGTGCAGCAGGGCGACGTGCGCCAGGTGATGTGCGCATATCAGCGTTTTGAGGGCGAAACATGCTGCGGATCGGACAAGCTGCTCCAACAGATACTCCGCAACGAATGGAATTACGACGGCCTTGTAGTGGCCGACTGCGGCGCCATCAGCGACTTCTATCTGCCCAAGCGGCACGAGGTAGCGAAAGATGCGCCGGCAGCGGCAGCTCTTGCGACAAGACGGGGAACTGATGTGGAATGTGGCTCGGTGTACAAACACATCCCCGAGGCCGTGCGCCGCGGCGATGTATCGGAAGCCGAGATCGACATAAACGTGAAGCGATTGCTGGCCGAGCGCTTCCGCGTGGGCGATTTTGACCATGAAAATAATGAGTGGTCAAAAATTCCCGCATCCGTAATAGCTTCGAAAGAACACCGTGCACTGGCCCGCAAAATGGCCCGCGAACAGAGTGTGCTGCTCAAGAACGACGGCATACTGCCGCTACGCCGCGATGCCAAGGTGATGGTGATGGGCCCCAACGCCACCGATTCCACTATGCAGTGGGGCATATACTACGGACAGCCTGCCTATACCGTCACCATGCTGCAGGGTATGCGCAATATCGCCGGCCGTGAACTCCCATATTACAACGGCTCCACAATCACAGCCCTCAGCGAAAGCGTAAGTATCATGGACGCTTTCAGCGATGACAACGGCAACAAGGGCATGCATGCCACATACTGGAACAACACCGACATGGCCGGGACACCCGCCGCCGAGGCTCAATACGCATCGCCGATATTACTCGACAACGGGGGCAACACAGCCTTTGCACCCGGCGTTGAGCTCACCGACTTCACTGTACGGATCAAAGGCTCGTTCATAGCAGAGGCCGACGAGACACTAACGATGGTATACAACAACGACGACGGTATGCGAATAATCGTAAACGGCGACACTGTCCATAACCGGTGGAAGCACGACTCACTCAATTTCCGCACACGCCCTCTCGACGTAAAGAAAGGTCAGAAGTATGACATAGAGCTGAATTACATGCAGCTCAAAGACGACGCCACATTCAACTTTGATCTGCGCCGCACCCGCGAGGTAAGTATCCACGAGATAGTCGATAAGGCACATGATGCCGACATCGTGGTATTCTTCGGCGGTATCTCGCCCGCTCTTGAGCGTGAACAGGCCAAGGTCACCGAACCCGGATTTGACAACGGCGACCGCACAAGCATTGAATTGCCGCAGTGCCAGCGAGAAATTATTGCCGCCCTCCATGCCGCCGGCAAGAAGGTGGTGCTCGTCAACTGCAGCGGCAGCGCCATTGCACTCGCACCCGAGGACAAGACATGCAACGCCATCCTCCAGGCCTGGTATCCCGGTGAGGAAGGCGGCAACGCCATCGCCGAGATACTGTATGGCGATGTGAATCCGTCGGGCAAACTACCGGTGACATTCTACACCTGCGACGCCCAGCTGCCGCCATTCGAGGAATACCGCATGGAGGGGCGCACCTACCGCTACCTGCGCGAGAAGCCGCTCTACCCCTTCGGCCACGGCCTCAGCTACACAACATTCAAATACTCGAAGCCACGCTATGCCAACGGCACGGTGACCGTGAAAGTGAAGAACACCGGCAAGACCGACGGCTGCGCGATAGTACAGGTATATCTGCGCCGTCCGGCTGATGTGAACGGTCCTGAAAAGGCCCTGCGGGGATATGCTCGCGTGGACCTCAAGGCCAGCGAGAGCCGCGATGTGACTATCGCCATGCCTCGCGAGAACTTTGAGGTGTGGGATGAAGTATCGCAGCGCATGGCTGTAATTCCGGGTGAATACGAACTGTATGTAGGACCGTCGAGCGATAAAGACGCCCTTCATAAAATCAACGTAAGGATATGAAAATTACCGTTGCAATAACCCTGATTACCTTCGCGGCCATTACGGCGCAGGCAAGCACTGCCCACTTCTCAGACTTCAGATATGAGGGGAATGACGAGTTTTACCGCAAGCGTCCGCTTGCCGACTCCACAGAGTTCTACAATCCGATAATCCCGGGCTGGAATTCCGATCCGAGCATAGTGCGCCACGGCAAGGACTACTGGCTTGTGACCTCAACTTTCGGCTACTATCCGGGCGTGCCCCTTTATCACAGCACCGACCTCGCCAACTGGGAACTGGTGCGCAACATTCTCGACCGGCCGTCGCAACTGCCGCATCTCATAGGACAGAGCCTCGACAAAGGGGGCATATACGCGCCCCAGATTTCCTACAACCCGCACAATGGCACGTTCTATATGATTACCACCGACGTGGGGCTTAAGGAAGGGCATTTCTACGTAACGGCCAAAGATCCCCGCGGCGAATGGAGCGAGCCGACTTTTCTAAAGGGCATCGACGGTATCGACCCGTCATTCTTTTTCGACGAGGACGGCAAATCTTATATCGTATTTAAAGAAGATACTGCCGGGAAACCCAAATGGAGCCCTTACCGCTGCATACGCTTCATATCATTTGACCCGGTGGCCGGCAACACCGTTGGTGAATCATGGCCGCTCTACGAGCCCGATGTAGCTCCCGACGAACGCCTCGACCGCGCCGAAGGCCCGCACATATACAAAGTGGACAACTACTATTACCTTATCACGGCCGAAGGCGGCACGGGCACCCAGCACTCGGCCAACATATACCGCGCACCGGCTATACGCGGCCCGTGGAAACGCTCATGGCGCAACCCTATCCTCACCCAACGCAACTTGAAAGACAACCGCAGCAATCCGGTGACGTGTGCCGGCCACGCCGATCTGGTACAGACGCCTGAAGGCGACTGGTGGGCAGTGTTCCTGGCTCAGCGCCCTGGGCCTGCAAAGTTTCAGGCACTCGGCCGAGAGACCTTCCTCATGCCGGTGAAATGGAGCAAAGACGGTTATCCCTATATGACACAGGCAATGGATACTGTGCCGCTGGTGTTGTCGCGACCCGGCATTAAACGCGATGACGCACACATACAGAACGGCAACTTCACATGGACCGACGGCTTCACCAGCCGTCGGCTGCGCCCCGAATGGTTCGGCCTGCGAGGCTCCACCGAGGAATATTACCGCACCGGCGACGGAGCACTTCACCTCGAATGCGCTGCCGAACCGGCCACAGGCCGAGGTGTACCGGCATATATAGGACGCCGCATACAGCATCATGCCTACAAGGCGCAGGCCACTATGCGCTTCATGCCCGACAAGCCAACAGACAAGGCCGGAATGCTCGTTCTGAAAAACGAGGCCAACCAATACTTCTTTGCCTCGGACGGTGACAATCTTTACCTGATACAATACTATAAAGGTCTGCCGACCACCCTGGCACAGACAGCGATGCCGGCGGCCGGTGCATCCGACGACCCGCTGGAAATGCTTATAGAGTGCGACGGCTCAAACTATAAATTCAGCTACCGGCGTCCCGGCGGCGAATGGCTCATATTGGCCGATAATATCGATGCCTCACTCGTGTCGTGCGACCGCACAGGCGGTTTCACCGGCGCAACAATAGGATTTTATGCCGTAACAGAATGAAAAAAGAACTCATTGCAGCATCCGTGCTTGCAGCATTGACCGTACCTGCCGTTGCTGCTGATGGCACCGACGCCATACTGCGCCTGCGTGACGAGCGCAAGAAACATCCCGAAATAATCTCGGTGGAATTTCCGGGCAGCACAAAATGGCGCGAGGCATACGACGCCATTTACAGCCACGGCGCTATAATCGAGAATCCATACCTGGCCCTGCGCATCTATATGAACGAATCGCAGGCGGTGGACGTATATCTGAAGCAGAAACCCGGGCTGGAATGCCGCAACACCGCTTTCTATTCCACACCCGATGCCGTAGCCGCCGGTCAGGGTACCGATGTGCTCAAGGTAGGGAAAAGCATCGGCGCCGGATCATTCAGGGGGTTCGACGGCAAGGATGCCGTGGATATAGCCGACGTGGAATCGCGCGGACAGGCTGTGACCAACGACAGCACAGTAACCGTGACCGATCGCGGATGGCTCTACAACGGCCACCGGATCGATGTCTGCGAGCGCTATACCGCCCACGCCAATTCGGCGGTAATTGATGTGGAGATATTATTACGCGGCGTCAAGGAGGGTGACATATTCTGCACAGGAGTACAGAAACTTGAAACAGACAACCGCGGCGGCTTCGCCCTACCCTCCACGGCATATTCGAGCGGCAAAAACGCGCCCGACGGGAAGAAACCCGAACTCGTAGAGGCAGTTGCTCTGTGTGTAGAGTGCGACCCGGCCAATCTTGCCGGTACGGTGGAAACAGGACTCAACTATCTGCTACTTCTCAAGCCCGACAAAGACGGATATATCCGCTATACTATAACAGCATCACGACCTCAATAATTCAATGTTCATAAACGACAAGCCGCACGGAGCGATTCCGCGCGGCTTGTCGTTTATATGGAATGATCGGATTATTCCTCAGCAGCTACTGCCTCGGCTTCTTCGACTTCGGCACCGGGCTTGATGTTGGGTTCTTCAAGGCCGAGATGCTTCTTGCGGTCGACGACCTTAAGGATAAGACCGAGAGCGAGGGCAGCAATGCCGAGCGATGCGAGCATCACAAGCGGAGCGGTATAGTTGTAGCTGATTGCGGCCTCCTCGGCTGTAAGCGTACCGTTGGCGAGGCCCTCGGCAATATCGGGATTGGTGTTGTCGAGCACCTTGCCGATAAGCAGCGGGAAAAGCCACAGGCCTATATTCTGAATCCAGAAAATAAGAGCGTATGCCGAGCCTATGATCTTGCTGTCGACAAGCTTGGGCACACTGGGCCAGAGCGAAGCCGGCACAAGAGAGAACGAAGCGCCAAGCACAAGGATGGTGATATAGGCCACTGTGATGGATACAGCCGGTGTATCCTTGAGTTGCGGCAGCACGAAGGCGAATGTAAGGTGGCAGAGGATAAGCAGCAGCGAACCGAACACGAGCATCGAGGCGGCCTTGCCCTTATAGTCGACATAGTGGCCGAGGATCGGAGTGATGCCGACGGCGAGCAGCGGGAACACGGCAAACATGGCAGCCGCCGACTGGCACTTATAGCCCATGTAGCAGTATACGACGAGAGCAACTACGGCGAGCGACATCAGTCCGTATTTGGCACCTTTGTTCTTTTGGAAATTACTTGCAAAAGCAGCTGCCGCAACTACGAGCATTATCACATACTGGATGATGGTGGCAGTGTCGCTTGCCCAGAACTCGCTGTCGGGAGCGGTGAAGGCTATGTTGCACTGCAGCATGTTCACGGCATATTTCTGGAAGGGGAAGATAGCCGAGTAGTAGAGCACGCACAGCAGGGCGACAAGCCAGAAGCCGCTGCTCGAAAGTATCTTGCCGAGATCGCGGATTTCAAAGGGATCGTCCTTCTCCTCCTCAGCGCCGGTCTGCTCGTCGAGCTTGCGGTCCATGAAGAAATAGACTATAAACATAATCAGAGCGATCATGAGTATCACGACGCCGAAAGCCAGCGAGCGCGACACGCTTATATCGCCGCCGAGCGTGGCAAACAGTGGCGAAAATATCATACATGTGGCGACACCGAGGCGTGCAAGAGCCATTTCAGAGCCCATCGCAAGGGCCATCTCGCGGCCTTTGAACCACTTGACGATACCGCGGCTCACGGTGATACCGGCCATCTCGACGCCGCAGCCAAATATCATGAAACCGATGGCCGAGAACTTGGCCGATGCGGGCATGCCTTCATAGAAAGGCGATACGCCGAGTTCGTCGAATACCGGTATATAATTTAGGTGATTGTTGAACCACTGATACAGCGAATTGGAAGGGTCACAGAACGAATCGGTGAGCGCATACCAGTTGATAGTGGCTCCGACAAGCATCACCACGCCCGAGAGTATGGCCGTGAAGCGGACGCCCATCTTGTCGAGGATGATGCCGGCAAAGATCAGGAAGAAAATAAATACGTTGAGAAAGGTTTCGGAGCCTTGCATGGTGCCGAATGCCAGCGAGTCCCATCCGCGGGTCTCCTGCACTAAATTCTTGATGGGCGACAGCAGATCCATGAAGATGTAGGAGCAGAACATGCCTAAGGCCAACAGCGCCAGCGCCGTCCACCTTGCCCACGCCTTGTCGTTCAAGGCAGTCTTTACATTTTCAGTCATTTTATAATGTGATAGATTGGTTTATTTTAAATGCAAAATTAGGAATTATTTTCTTAAATATAACTGTATATCGGGGCTTTTTGCTAATTTTGTCGCAAAAATGTAGTCTTATGAATGAAATTAGTGAGAGCCAACGGCGACCGTACACCTTCGACCGTGTCATACGCCTGCTCATATCGCTGCTGACACTTGTCGGTGTAATATGGCTGATCAATGTGCTCAGCGATGTATTGCTGCCCTTCCTCGCCGCGTGGCTCATTTCATATATACTCGAGCCTTTCGTACAATACAACCGCCGGATACTCGGCCTTAAAGGCCGACTCATGGCCGTGTTCATGACTCTATTTGAGGGCATACTTATTCTGGCAATGCTGGGGGTGTTCTTTATTCCGTCGATAGTGGGCGAGATGCATCAGGTGGCCGACCTTGTCAACCGCTATGCCAACGGCTCCGACCCAATCCCTTTCATCCCGGCTTCATTCCACGAGTACCTGCGCAATGCCATCGACTTCCACTCTATATCGCAGGAACTCACCCGACAGGATTTCAATTCTATAATCGATGCACTGGGTGGTGTGCTCTCGAGCGGCTTTGATCTCGTTGTCGGAATCTTCAACTGGTTTATTGTGCTGCTCTATGTAGTGTTCATCATGCTCGACTATGAGAAGCTGCTGCACGGCATGCGCCGCATGGTGCCTCCCAAATACCGGGCGGTGACATTCAGCATTCTCGACGATGTGAAAAACAGCATGAACCATTACTTCCGCGGGCAGGCGCTCGTGGCGTTCATTGTGGGAATCTGCTTTGCCATTGGTTTCCTCATCGTAGGTCTGCCGCTGGCTGTAATACTCGGCCTGTTCATAGGCCTGCTCAACATGGTACCTGACCTGCAGCTTATCTCTCTTATACCCACCACGCTGCTGTGCCTGGTGTACACGGCCAATTCCGACCTCGGATTCTGGGAAATGTGGTGGAGCTGCATGGCCGTATACATCGTGGTACAGTGCTTTCAGGATCTCTTCCTCACGCCCAAGATCATGGGCAAGGCCATGGGACTCAACCCGGCCATCATACTGCTGTCGCTGTCGGTATGGGGGACATTGCTGGGCTTTATCGGTCTGATCATCGCCCTGCCCCTCACCACATTGCTGCTCGCCTACTACGACCGCTACATCACCCATCGCGAGGACGGCGAAACGCCCGACGAGCATCGCGAGGACCACAAACTGCTGAAAGAGATTATCGAGGAATAGGCTATAATTCTATCGGAGTCTTGGCAAGGGTTTCTTTTTTCTCGTTAAGATAATGGACGTGCAGGACTTTACCGAATTGTCGGAGGAATGCCCGTGTGTCCTCGCTCGCACCGAAGCCTTCAAGAAATGACGCCTTGGCAAGCTGGACATTCTCTTCAGTCCAGACGTCAGGATCCTGCAGCACCGGATTGTGCATCATGAACACGAAGCACAGTTCACCCTGAGGTGTTTCTTTTACTTCAAGAAATGTCGCTTCCTCATCGTATTTCTGAGGTAGTTGGGCGTTCAAGGCCTTTACGACCTCCCGTCGCTGCTGAGCCGTGGCTGTCTGCGCTATCGCGGGCTGTATGGCTGCCACAATGGCCATTGCCAAAATGATGAATAATCTTGCCATAATCATAGTGTTGATAATGTGATAAAAAAATCCGCCTGCGGAAATCTGTTCTGAGATCGCCGCAGGCAGATTTTATAATTCTAATGACCGCTTATCAAGCCGGGGGAAGGATAGCGTCGTTGGGGCAGACAGCTGCGCATGAGCCACACTCGATGCAGGTGTCGGGATCGATAACGTAGATGGGGCCTTCGGAGATGGCTTCAACGGGGCATTCGGGCAGGCAGGTGCCGCAAGCCACGCAGTTGTCGGTGATTACGTATGCCATGGTTTTTCTGTTTTAGTTTGGTTTTGATAGTTATTGCTTTTACGATGCAAATTTAGCAATTATTTCGGTAATGCAAGCAATATCGTATAAAAATTTCTACATTTCGGCACGACGGTAGAGTATCACTGCGATTATGCCGTAAATGATGTTGGGTATCCACATAGCCACGAAAGCGGATGTAAGGCCCGACACGGCAAAACTCTGCGTGATAGCCATGAACAATATATAGCTGAACGACAGTGCCAGACCTATACCGATATTGAGGCCCATGCCGCCCTTTACCTTGCGCGATGACAGCGCCATTCCTATCACGGTAAGAATGAAGGCGGCCGCACATACGGCATAGCGGCGGTGGTACTCAACCTCGAAACTGCTGATATTGGCCACGCCTCGGTCGCGCTGACGCTCGATATATTCGTCAAGGGCACGGGTGGTCATTTTCTCATGGTCGTTTACGGCTATAAGGAAGTCGCGGGGCTCGAAGGGAACAACCGTGTCCAGGCTGCTGCCTTTGGTGATGTATTCGCGGCCGTTGTCAAAGTCGCGTATCACATAGTCGTATACGCGCCAGGAATACAGGGTGTCCCATTTAACGGTCGAGGCGGTCATACGCGATTTTATCTCCTTGTTGTCGTCGAACAGGTCGAGCTGGAAGCCGCTGCCGCTCTTGGTGGCGGCGTCGTAGCGGCTCATGTGCATGATCTCGCCGGGAGCCACTTTAAGCATTATATTGGCGCCATAGTCCACTCTCTTGTTCTTTACATAGGTGTTCATATAGTCGATACGCTTCACGTTGGCTGGTGGAATCACATAAGCGCCCAGCACCCATGTAGCCGCAGCGATGACGAGTGCCGAAAACATGTATGGCCTGAGCAGGCGGCCGAAGCTGACCCCCGATGAAAGCATGGCGATGATCTCGTTGTTGCCGGCAAGCTTGGATGTGAAGAATATCACGGCGATAAATACGAACAGAGGAGAGAACTGCGTCGCGATATACGGCATGAAATTAAGGAAGTAATCCACCACCGTGGACCGCACCGGGGCCTTGAGGATTGCGTCAAACTTCTCGTTGACGTCAAACATGACTACGATGGCCAGCAGCAGTCCTATTGCAAAGATATAGGTGCCGAGGAATTTCCTGATTATATATTTGTCGAGAATCTTGAACATTGTGATGACAGTTGTTTACAGACGTCGCTGCAGTTTCTCGACCATTTCTCTTTTCCATACGGCAAAATCGCCGGCAATGATATGTTTTCTGGCCTCGCCCACGAGCCACAGATAGAACGCGAGATTGTGTATCGACGCTATCTGCATGGCAAGGAGTTCCTGAGCTATAAACAGGTGGCGCAGATATGCGCGCGAGTACACGCGGTCGACCTCGCAGGGGCTGTCGGGCCAGATGGGACTGAAGTCGTCGGCCCACTTGAGATTGCGCATATTCATGGTGCCCTCGGGTGTAAAGAGCATACCATTGCGGCCGTTACGTGTGGGCATCACACAGTCCATCATGTCGACGCCGCGGTCTATTGCCTCAAGGATGTTGGCCGGTGTCCCTACCCCCATGAGGTAACGCGGACGATCCTCGGGCAGAATCTCGTTGCACACCTCGATCATGTCGTACATCACCTCGGTGGGCTCTCCCACGGCCAGGCCGCCGATAGCGTTGCCTTCGGCGCCGAGGTCAGCTACAAACTTTGCCGAGTCGCGGCGCAGATCGGGATATGTACATCCCTGCACTATGGGGAAGAAGGCCTGAGAGTGGCCATACAGGGGCTGTGTCTCGTTGAAGTGCTTCCAGCCGCGGGCGAGCCAGCGCTTGGTGAGGTCGAGCGATCGGCGGGCATAGGTGTAGTCGGAGTTGCCTGGTGCACATTCATCAAGGGCCATCATTATGTCCGAGCCGATGGTGCGCTGGATATCGACTACCTTCTCGGGGGTAAAGAGATGCTTTGAGCCGTCGATATGGCTGCGGAACCATGCGCCCTCCTCGGTGAGCTTGCGGTTGGCGCTGAGCGAGAACACCTGGAAGCCGCCGCTGTCGGTCAGAATCGGGCGGTCCCAGCCGTTGAATTTGTGCAGGCCGCCGGCGCGGCCTATTATATCCATGCCGGGGCGAAGGTACAGATGATATGTGTTGCCGAGTATTATCTGGGCGCGGACGTCTTCGCGAAGCTCCCTGAAGTGCACTCCCTTTACGGCGCCGACCGTACCCACCGGCATGAATATCGGGGTAAGTATGTCGCCGTGGTCGGTGTGGATCACGCCGGCACGTGCATTGGTATCTTCGGCTTGCGATATTAGTTTGAAATCCATTTTGCTTTTACTTCATAAGTCATTGCGATATCGACTCGATCTCCACCAGCCCGTGCAGGATTGCGAATATCGTCATGCCCGAGGCGCTGTGGATATTGAGTTTGGAGCAGATGTTGCGCCTGTGGGTGGCCACTGTATGGACCGATAGGAACAGCTTGTCGGCTATTTCCTTGTTCGACATTCCGCGTGCGATGCATATCACAATATCACGTTCGCGCGGTGTCAGCAATATGTCGCCATGCTCGTCGAGCTCGTCATCTCGGCTCTTTCCGGCGGCCGACACGACAGTCGACACATGCCTTTCAAGCTCGAGGATCGTCGGCACGAACAATTCGTCCTCCACGCGACAATGCGCTATCAGGTCGCGCTCACACACCACTATATCAAAGAGCAGTGCATTGAGCATGTCGACGCGAGCCTTGTCGGCGACGAAGTGGCATATCAGTATATCCTTTATTTCCTTAAGCTTGGCGGCAATCGGGTGGTGGTTGTCTTTAAAATCTCCAATAGTGAACTCATCGCAACCCCGACCGTCGAGCAGGCCGTCGACATAGCTGAATACATGCGCGTTTTCATATTCCATGTGCTTGCGCACCTCAGCCACATACTCGTCGTAGAACTTGAGTATCACCAGGGCCACATCGCCCGGGGCGCCTGTGCCGATCGCCCTGATGAGGCGGCTGCGGATGTCGGGCAGGATATAGCCCAGGAAATAGTCGTGGGCGCTTTTCAGGTAATTGACAAGCGTACGTGCGTCCAGACCGCTGTTGTCATACGGCTTTCCGCTGATAAAATTCGCCACTGAGAGAAACGTGCGGCAGTCGACGCCTACCGAGGCACATACATCGGCGACGGTACGATCGCCGAAACCGAGTGAAATGCCAAAACGTGTAAGGGCCGGCAACAGCAAGGGGTTGTCGGCTATGAGCCTCCGCATCTTATTGCCGGCGGCATAGCGCTGCAAGTCGCCGGTCGAAAGCAAATCTGTCTGTGATGAGTTCATTAGTGCAAAATTA
Organism: Muribaculaceae bacterium; assembly: GCA_017624155.1. GTDB lineage: Bacteria > Bacteroidota > Bacteroidia > Bacteroidales > Muribaculaceae > CAG-873. Next base: position 24,068 of record JAGANS010000036.1, read on the forward strand.
GTGATTTTCTGTCATTCGGCAAAATCGCCCGTATCCGCGCCTGCACCTTCACAGGCACAGGAGAGGATAATATGAGTAAGGGCTAATGTAAAAGCATAAACCAAACTAATTGTTCTTTGTACCTGCAAAGTTACGCCAATCTGCGTCATCACCAAATACCCGCATGAGGGTATTTTGCATGGTTAATTATTGTTAAATTGATTTATAAACAACATTTACGGCAAAAAAACGGTTATATTTGCAGACACAAAAAATATAGCCGGCCGGCATAGGAGGTTCCTATTACATTCGCATTTGGATATTGAGTTTTTACTTCCCGCCGGCCGGTTTTTATTATCTCAGTATGGTTCCTTCCCTTATCAAATTGTTCAAGGTAGTGGCCGTAAGGCCCGATGAGCATCTGCTTGATCCTGTCGAGGTCAATGCATACGCTCTGCGATGCGGCTACTTTGTGATGCCCGGAGCATGCACCGCCGACTGCATTGCATTTCTCAAGACTCAGGAAATGAACCCCAACTCTACCTTCTACAAGGACTGGGGTGATGTGGAGCGGCGCAGCGAACTCGAGCTGCACATTACCCAGCTGATCCACTATCTGAGCACCTACGGGACCGACTTTCAGGGACCGACCTTCACGCTTAACGACTTCCCGGCCGAGCTCACTCCAAGCCGGCTTACGGTCCTCAATGCCTGTACCGAACGTGAACTGTTCGACCGTATCGAAGCTATGCTCGACTCGGGCATTGCCATTTCCGACGACACCCTGGGTCAGCTCTTCGATCAGCTCGAGCAATTCATGTACAGCTACGGATGGCGCGTCGACGTCGACAAGGTGGCCAACCGCGATGCCGAGATACGCCTGTGCCGGCTTTACGGCGTATTGCCGACCCGGCCCGAGCGGCTCGTCCGCTATCTTGTATATGCGGCCACCGGTATGTCGACAATCATCAAGAACAGCACGACCCGGGCGCGCCTCAGCGACAATGCCGTGAAGATAGCCCCCGACCTCAAGCAGCTCGACGAAACCCACATACGCGCCCTCGCATCGGTATTCTACCGCTATAAGCCCATTTTTTTGGCAATACGTTCGGGCATAGCAAGCGCGCGGGATGAGATCTGCGGCGAGCAGCCCTGGGAGAAAAAGCACACCGCCGACTATATCCACGAATACTCCACCCTGTATTCGCACATCGTACGCAAGATAAACCGTATACGCCGCCTGGCCCGGCGGTATCACCGGCCTATGAAGCCCGGCGTGCTCGAGAGCCTGCTTGCCGGGCACGACATGGATACGATACGCGCAGCCGTTGACGCCGAGAAGTCGATGTTCAAGCTCGTCAAGCTCCTCAACTACCTTGATTATTCGCGCAGCGATACGGATTTGCGCGCATATATCATACGCAACGGCAAGGTATTCTTCAAGGAAGCGCCGCGAACCGATACCGTGCGGCTGGCCATGATGTCGGATATACGCAATATAGTGCGTCAGCGGCTCATCACGCTGCTGGCTGCGAAAACCCACGATGTCGACGGCCGCACACTCACCGTGCGCCGTCCGGCTTACGTCGAGATCGCAGCTCCGGTATCCGAGCGCCAGATGGTGGGCGCTATGCCCTACGGCTCGACATACACACTGGCCCGGAACAATTATATCGGCATATACTGGCGCAACGAGTGGGGTACACGCGACTTTGATCTGTGGCTCACCGACAGCGACGGCAACCGCCTCGGTTGGGCCTCTCAGCACAAGACCGACCAACTGCTTTTCTCGGGCGACATGACCAATGCCGACCCCGAGGCCACCGAGATATTCTACGGGCGCGGCTCATGGCCCGACAGCACAGTCCAGGTGCTGAGATACAACGGCGAGCAGGGCTCAAAGTTCCGTCTGTTCTTCGGCTCCGACGATATCAGGCAACTGCCCCAGGGTTATATGGTGAATCCCGATTCGATACATTTTACCGAAGACCTTGTGTCGGACAGCCGCGAGAAAACCATAGCGCTCATCCACAACGGCAAGGTATATTTCACTGCGGTAAGCAGCGGCGATCACATCGTGCCGTCGACCGACAAGAGCGTCACGGCAATCGATGCCCTGACCGGTCGGCTGCAATGCTGCGCCATGCTGTGGCCGCTATTGGCCGAGGCCGGATTTGCCGAATACGACCCCGCATCGGCCTTGCCGCCCGACATCGACCTCACCCAGCCCGACAAAGACACACTCATCCGCCTGTTTACATAAACCGAGAATGGTTGATGGTTGAAAGTTAGGGTTTAGCATGAGGAATTACTAAACCCAGCACTTGTGGCGTGCGAAGGCCGCCGGTTTACTCGTAGCCGCGTCCACCGGAGCCGCAGGCGGAGGTGTACGCGGACCGACGCTTCATCCATAAAAGGCGCCCGCAGGCCGCCGATTTGAGCCACGATGCCAAATGTAGCGCCGTTGATATAATCGGCGGCCTGCGCACGCCTCCCGGTGGGTTTATGGTTTGGGTTGAGGGTTTAGTAGCAAAGACTTCAACCTAAACCCTCAACCATCAACATTCGACGGAAAGACAGAAGAGACGCTCCCGCATGGAGACGCCTCTTCTGCCTTTGTCTTTATATTCTGTTTCTATATGTTATCCTAACGGCGCAAGCTGAACGGTGAAGTGACGCATCAGCTCTGTTTCCCAGGTTATCTCATATCCGCGTGTGATCTGTTCGCGGCGGTCGAACACGTTCTTGAGCGCTACGGCTATCACATCCATGTGGTTGTTGGTGTAGACACGGCGGGCGATACACAGGCGCAGCAGGTCCATACCGCCGAAACGGTTCTGGCGGGTTACGGGATCGCGGTCGGCCAGGATATAGCCGATCTCGCAGCCACGCACACCGGCTTCCTTGTAGAGCTCGATGGCAAGTGTCTGTGCCGGGAATTCCTCTTTGGGCACCTTGGTGAGCACAAGGCCGGCATCGACAAATATAGCATGGCCGCCGGCGGGACGCTGATATGGAATGCCGAATTCATCAAGACGGGCGGCGAGATATTCCACCTGACGGATGCGGGTGGCGAGGTTGTCAAACTCTGTATTCTCGTCGAGGCCGATAGCAAGGGCGGCCATATCACGGCCGTTCATGCCACCGTATGTGAGATAGCCCTCAAAGGGGATACAGTATTTCTTGGCGCCCTCATACCAGTCGGCGTGTCGGGTGGCGATAAATCCGCCCATGTTCACGAGGCCGTCCTTCTTGGCCGACATCGTCATGCCGTCGGCATACGAGAACATCTCGCGGGTGATCTCCTTGATTGTCTTGTCGGCGTAACCTTCCTCGCGTGTCTTGATGAAGTAGGCATTCTCGGCAAAGCGGGCCGAGTCGAAAATCACCCGTTTGCCATACTTGTCGGCCACGCGGCGCACCTCACGGAGATTCTGCATCGATACGGGCTGGCCGCCGGCGGTATTGTTGGTGATGGTAACAATAATGAACGACACCTTGTCGCCATGCCCGGCAAGTGCCTTGTCGAGCTTATCGATATCGACGTTGCCCTTGAACGGCAATTCGAGCTGTGTGTCGCGGGCCTCGGCGATAGTGCAGTCGAGCGCTGTAGCGTGGCGCGACTCGATATGCCCCTTGGTGGTGTCGAAATGCGAGTTGCCGGGGACGATATCGCCTTCCTTGACGAGGTGGGAGAACAGCACATTCTCGGCTGCGCGTCCCTGATGGGTCGGAATCACATATACGAAACCGGTAAGGCGGGTGATGACATCGCGCAGCTCGAAAAACGAACGCGAGCCGGCATAGCTCTCGTCGCCCATCATCAGAGCCGCCCACTGGCGATCGCTCATCGCGCCCGTGCCCGAGTCGGTAAGGCAGTCGATGTAAACCTGATCAGCCGAAAGCTGAAAGAGATTGTAATGAGCCTCCCTTATCCAACGCTCGCGTTCCTCACGGGTGGATTTGCGTATAGGCTCAACCATCTTGATTTTCCAAGATTCTGCAAAAGGTAGTTCCATGGTATTATATCTCGGTTATGATATGATAACTGTCCAAAGTAAGCCATTTTTCGCGTCCCGTGCAAGAAATTTAACGAGTATTAAGTGAAAAAAGTATAAAATTTCATAAAACGGAAGCCACAAGATATTATTTGACGTGTTTTAAACATAAATTTCTTATACTTTTGCATAATTTAATCACTATGAATATAATCGAAGCCATACATGCACGTCATTCGGTACGCACTTTCAGCGGCGAACCGCTGCAGGCATCTGTAAAAAAAGCTCTTGAAGAAGCAATCAACAACAGTCGTTCGCCATTTGAAGGCAACGTAACCATGAGGCTCGCATCGGTAGGCATAGGTGAGGAATTCAGGCCTTCGACATACGGCGTGATCCGCAACGCGCTCGACTTCCTGCTGCTCGGGTTTGCCAATGACAAATGGTCGGCCGTATCGGGCGGCTTCAGGATGGAGCAGGTAGTGCTTGAGGCTACCCGCCTGGGACTCGGCACCTGCTGGGTAGGCGGAACGTTCAAGAAAGGCTCGTTTGCCAAGGCCGCCGACCTGCCCGAGGGGCAGACTCTGCGCTCGATCCTCCCGGTCGGCGAGGGCGCACGCCGCACCGGCTTCCTCGACAAGATATTGCGCATGGCCGCCCGCAGCTACAGGCGCCGGCCGTTCGGCGAGCTGTTCTTCGTCAACAATTTCAATACTCCGCTGCCCGAAGACGGTCCATACGCCGGTCCGCTGGCATTGATGCGGCTCGCTCCGTCGGCCACCAACTCACAGCCCTGGCGCGCACTTGTGCACGGAAATCAGGTGGACTTCTACTACAAGCCCGGCAATTTCAGCCTCATCGACATGGGCATAGGTCTGTGCCACTTCGACATCGGCTGCCACGAGGAGAATATGACCGGCATGTTTGCCGTGAACAATCTGCCTGAACCGGCTCCCGAGGATTTTGAATACCTCATCAGCTATATCCAGGCCTGAATCGGGATTATAGGTAAGAATTAAGGTAATATTGGTAGCGGCGGATTCGGACTTTTTTCTTAATTTTGCGCTGAAAATTAAGAGCTTGTTTAAAATCCGAATGAACGCAAAAGTATATCTCTCAGTGCCGGTATGTCTGCTGGCTGCAGCCACGGCTGCCGGGCAAACCGACTCTATCGCCGCCACAGCGCTCAACGAGGTTGTAGTCACTGGCAGCAATTCGGCTGGCTCCCGGTCGACAGCGGATTCCATCTCACAAAGGACATCGTAGGCAAGAACTTCCTCAACTATGACTTCATCGTCGTCCTCTCCCACTTCAAGGGCCACCAGATGGCCGGATTCGGCGGCGCCCTCAAGAACATCTCCATCGGCATAGCCTCCTCCGACGGCAAGGCTTACATCCACACCGGAGGCAAAACCGAGAAGCATGAGGAAATATGGGACAACATCGCCGAGCAGGACACATTCCTCGAATCAATGGCCGACGCCTGCAAGGCCATCATAGCCCACACCGGCGACAACATCCTCTACATCAACGTAGCCAACAACCTTTCGGTCGACTGCGACTGCAACGGCAATCCCGCCAAACCCGAGATGAAAGATTTCGGCATCCTGGCTTCGCTCGACCCCGTGGCTCTCGACCGCGCCTGCATCGACATGGTCCTCAACTCCGACGACCACGGCAAGGAACATCTCATCGAGCGCATCAACTCGCGCAACGGCATGCATATTCTCGATGCTGCCGAGGCTCACGGTCTTGGCAAACAGCAATATAACCTCGTCACAATCGACGAATAAAAAATGCTATATAACACAAAAATGCCGCCGGTGGTCATCTCCTGACTTTCGGCGGCAATTTTCATATCCTGCGGCTCATCACGAGCAACCCGGATTCTAACCTTAAATCTATTACCATGAAAACACAGTGCAATAAAGCAATTATACTATCCAAACACCCGCGGGGCGGAATGGTTCGGAGATATGGAGCGAATTAACATTCTTTAACCTTGCATCCTCCACGATTTTTCATAATTTTGAAAGTCGAAAAAAATCGATGACTATAATATCACACCAATCATTAGAATATAACCATATAATGCGAGCCAGAATACTTGTAATAGACGACGAAGACTCAATCTGCGACATACTCCAGTACAACCTCAATAAAGAAGGCTATGAAGTCGACACTGCCTACAGCGCCGAGGAAGCCCTCGATATGGAACTGTCGAAATATCAGCTTTTCATTGTCGACATCATGATGGGCGACATGAGCGGCTTTGATTTCGCCAAACGTATCCGCAATGTCTCGGCCACTGAAAACACCCCGATTATCTTCTGCTCGGCCCTCAACGAGGAAGACGAGAAGGTAATGGGCCTCAATATCGGCGCCGACGACTATGTCACCAAACCTTTCTCAATCGGCGAGGTCATGGCACGTGTACGCGCCGTGTTGCGCCGCACAGCCGCAACGAACGCTATTGCCGGCAACTCTGACGACGAATACGAGTCAGACCTCACTTTCAAGACACTTCGCATCGACCGCAACGAAAAGATCTGCTTCCTCGACAACCAGCCCGTAGCCCTGACCCGCACCGAGTTTGAGATACTGCAGTTCTTCCTCACCCACCGCAACCGCATATATTCACGACAGGAGATCATCGCCCAGGTATGGGGCGAAGATGTAGTAGTAAGCAACCGTACTATCGACACCAACATCACCCGCCTCCGCAAAAAGATCGGCCAATACGCCGACAACATCGTTACCCGCCAGGGATTCGGATATGGGTTTAAAGAAACATATTAAATACCAATGGCGGCTCATGCTGCCGCTTGTGACGCTCGTATGGCTTATCATCATTGTACTTGGTATATGGATGTTCCATACCGAGAAAAAATTGCGCGTCGAGAATATCAGCTCGCAGATATCGCTTATTAACTCGCGCATAATAGCGGCCTACGACTCAAACACCGACCCGTCCGACTTCCTCGACTTCATCAAGGACTACTACAGGCAGAATCCCGTGTATGATGACATCCGCATGTCGGTCTACCATACCGGAACACTGATATACCAGATAGGAGAGCCGATACAGGTTCCGGACACGCGCGACCTTAAAACAGGCGGCGTGGCCAGTATGGGCGACATCCAGTTCGACACCAATGAAAGCCGCCGCGAGTCCAACTTTTACTACGATGTGATCCAAAGCCGCGACCGCAAGCTACTCGTATACACCATGCTGCCTTTCAGCCCCGAGGTCGTGGCCGCATCAAGCGCATCAAAGAGTATATACGTGATATTGATTTCGGTGGCAATTCTCGCAACATTCATTGCCCTTGCCATCGCCCACCGCATCGGCAAAAACATAAGCATGCTCCGCGACTTTGCCATGCGCGCAGGCTCCGATCCTACATTTGTACCGAGCATGGCCTTCCCGCGCGACGAAATTGGCGATATAGCCCGACAGATCGTAAAGTTCTATAACGAACGATCAACCTCGATCATAAAACTGAAACGCGAACACAAGGTGGCCATGCACGCCCTTGAAGAAAAGACACGACTCAAACGCGAGCTGACCAACAACATCAATCATGAACTGAAAACGCCTATCGGCGTGATCAAAGGTTACCTTGACACCATCAACGAGCATCCCGACATGGACGAGGAATCACGCCGCCACTTCATGCAGAAAGTTGGCGAGCACGTAAACCGCCTCACCCAGCTGCTTGACGACATATCGTCGATCACACGTCTCGAATACGGATCAAAGATGATCAACACCGAGCCGGTCAACTTCCATGAGATCGCATTCCAGGCCGTGAGCGATCTCGAAACATCCGGCATCATGGGTCAGATGATATTCAATTACGACATCCCTGTTGATTGCCAGGTAATCGGCAACAGCGGTCTCCTGCTGGCAATGATCAACAACCTGGCCAAGAACTCGGCCGCATATTCCAAAGGCACAGAATGCAACCTTATCCTTACCGACAAGGATGATGAATACCTCCACTTCGCATTCTACGATGACGGAATCGGTGTTAAGGAGTCATCCCTGCCGCATCTGTTTGAGCGATTCTTCCGCGAGGACTCGGGCCGTTCGCGCAAAAAGGGCGGCACAGGCCTCGGACTATGTATTGTACAGAACACCATCGAGGCCCTCGGCGGCACCATCACAGCATCCAACCGCGAGGGCGGCGGCCTGCTGTTCCGCTTCACGCTCAAACGCTACATTCCTAATTCCTGAATAGCCGCACCAAATTCATCATTGAGCAGTTCAAAACGCTCGGCGGTCGACTGTGAGTGACGGGCCATTGATGCCCGCACACGCTCAATGCTTTTCATGCTCATATCTCCCGACTTGCTGTAAAATTTATCGGCATAGCATATCAGCCTTTCAAGCAGTGTCTCAGGCATAAGCACACGGTCGAGTGGCAGAGGCAGATTCATCTCCACAATATCATTACTCGAAATGCCGGCTCCGGTATGGCGCTCGGCTACACGGGCTATCCATTCGGGCGCACCCTCAGCACGCAGCAGATCAGCTCCGAGTATTCCATGCCGGATATATTTCTCAGTTCCGTGGCAGTCTATACCATCGGCATCGGTCATAAAAATGCCAATGTCGTGGAGCATTGCCGCCGCCTCGACGGCTTCAGGATCGAACCCGAGCCCAAGACGAGCGTTTATCCGGGCGGCAAGATCGGCGACCGAGCGCGAATGGCGCTCAAGGATATTCCGCACTCGCGAACCGGTCGGATAATATTTGTCGTACAGTCGTTGATAATCGTACATATAAGCTTGTTAAAAAAGCGGAGGCAGACACATCAGCGCGTCCGCCTCCGCCTTATGAAAAAGAAGTTCATTCAATTACAGTATTCCAACCATACTCGTCAGGATATTCGCCGAGACGGATGGCATTGAGACGCTCATAAAGGGCGGTGCTCACAGGCCCCGGCTTACGGTCGGCTGCTATCACATAGTCCTTGCCGGTGTCCTCGTCGTGGATCGTTCCAACGGGCGATATTACAGCGGCTGTACCGCATGCGCCGGCTTCGGTAGCCTTCTCGAGCTCGTCGACCGTGATATGGCGCTCCTCCACCTCGATACCCATGTCCCGGGCAAGCTGCTGCAGTGCGCGATTGGTAATAGACGGCAGGATGGAATCGCTCTTAGGCGTCACATATTTGCCGTCAATGATAGCGAAGAAGTTGGCCGGGCCACACTCGTCAAGATATTTCTTTTCCTTCGGATCGAGGAACAGCACAGCCGAATAGCCCATCTCGTGAGCATGATGCGATGCAGCGAGCGATGCAGCATAATTACCGCCGATCTTGTAACGGCCTGTACCACACGGAGCCACACGGTCATACTGGCGCATGATACAAATGTCGGTGCAACCGAATCCGGTCTTGAAATACGGGCCTACCGGAGTCACCATGATAATAAACAGATACTCTGTGGCGGCGCGCACACCGATCGACGGGCTGATACCGATCTCGAGCGGACGGATATATAACGAAGCACCCGAACCGTATGGCGGGATGAAACGCTCATTGAGTTTCACAGCCTTTATAACCATTTCACGGAAAAGATCGGCAGGCACAGGCTCCATAAGGATGCCGTTGGCCGAGTCCTGCAGGCGTGTGCCGTTATCTTCGAGGCGGAAGATTCGGATCTTGCCGTCTTTGCCTCGGAAAGCCTTAAGGCCCTCGAAAAGTTCCTGGCCGTAGTGAAGTGAGGTAGCGGCCATGTGTAATTCAATCTTGTCGGATTTCGACACTTCTATTTCTCCCCACTTGCCGTCGCGGAAGTAGCAACGGACATTGTAATCAGTTGGATAATAACCAAACGGGAGATGTTTCCAGTCAATGTCGGGTTGGTTCATGTCAGGTTAGGTATAGTTTATATCAGACATTATTTGTCATAACGCAAAGTTGGACAAAATTTCGGACATTAACAAATTAATGCACAAAAAAAATCCTCTTGTGCGCAAATTAGCCAAAAATATCGACAAGACGGTCAATCTGTGGCGGAATTCCAGCCTTTGGCGGTTCGACACGGCCCATTCGTGCAGCCTTTATCACAGCATCGGCAATGACTTCTGGATCAGGCACAGGTACGATCTGCGCATTGGCGACATCATGCAACTGCTCACGGGCACCCACAAAATCTGTGGCGACAATAGGCACACCGAAAAGCTTTGCCTCACCGATGGCTATGCAGAAGCCCTCATACCGGGACGGTTGTACATATACCCCACAATTCTTCATAAAAGGATACGGGTTAGAACATGGCCCGACGAATGTAACATCCTCCGACAAGCCAAGCCCGCGCGCCATCCGTTCCAGCTTGTCTATATCATCACCCCCGCCGACAAAATACCAGTGGAACTTAAGCCCTCGTGACTTCATAAACACAGCAGCCTTGAGCGCTATATCCTGCGCCTTTTGATTACATATACGCCCAACTGTTAGCACGGATATGGAATCCAGCGGCGGAATGAACACATTCGGTTCGTCGGCAAGCCTGAGATCTGATTCACGATCAATTATATTCAACAGCACCTCCGTCTTATCCGAAAAATCGGGGAAACGCTTGTCAAACCGTTCTTTTGCTGTCTCAGACACTATGAATATTCTCTCATACGACGGGTATGTAATCTTTACACTTCGTTCGCGAACAAAAAACTGATCGATATCGAAGTGTATCCAACAGTATTTACGCTCAGCATCGACGCATCGGCTTATATAAAAGTCGAGCAGTTCTGACGGGCCTTGATAAGTGACCGCTACGTCATACCGAGGCAATTCATCCTTACTTACAAAACCATTATAAAATGGTATTAATGTGCGCTTAACCTGCGAATACAAATACAGCGGCAACATCTTAAAAGCCTTGAACGGATTTTGGCGAATGGTCGACTTCAATGCTCCGAGCCGTTTTAATAGGATATCTTTATTACGGGCCAACGAGGGGATTTCAAACAGCCGGACATGAGGCGGTACAAATTGCTTGAAGCCGCCTTCGGCCTCAATAACACCAAGATCTATATCATAACGCTCGGAAGGCAATGCATTGAGCAGACCGAGCAGTGATTTTTCCACACCGCCGACATTAAGCCGGTTTATTACAAAAAGTATTTTCTTTTTTTTCATCGGCGCAATTTATTCTTGACTGCTTCAATTACTTCAGTTCGCATAGCGGGCGTAAGTAGCGCTTTCCAGGATATGGATATCAGAAGCGAAGCAGAAACAAGCACGACCAACACAAGACGCATGAAAGAATCAGACATGATTGAAGCAGCGTAATAGACAATCATGCCGACGGAAATGATTATGACTACAGGCAGAATATACCCTCGCAACAAAAAGTGCCAGATATTAAACTGAGGTATACGATTTCGCAGCAGTACGCATATCAACCCGACATTAAACATCATCTGAAACACCGGGACAATATACGCCCATGCAGGATTGCCTGTCCAGCGCATCAGCACATACATGATCGGCAATTCAACGATGTATGTCAGACCGGTGATAACACTGAAATTAAATATCCTGCCGGTGGCATGAATCCCGGCATTAAGCGTATACACTGCCATCTGCGAAACTGCCATCATGAGTGCAAGACGACAGAAAAGCGCAGTATAATCCGGAACTTCCTTAAGCCACAAAGCGAGCAGATAATCCAACTCCACATACACCGGAATCGCAAACAGAGCCAACAGCAGTATGGAATATTTAGAGCAGTTGACCATCAGACTCTGCATATAAGCATAATCGCCTGCGGCATATTGCTTGATAATCTGCGGACGAAACGCCATTATGATCGAGGAACCGAATTGGCTGATTGTAGAACAAACAGTAACACAAAGCCCTCCGGCCGCATTGAGCACCGTACCGCCAATGCGGTTAAGAATAACAAGCACCCCCTGATTCTCAACTGTATAACAAGCAGTGCCGATAAGATCCGAGCCTGAATAGACGAGCATAGACCTCATTTGGGACGCCGGTGCCTTGAAAGATAATCGGCATTCGTCGAAATTGCGAAGGCAATAAACGAAATAGCACAGGAAGTTTATGACATTCACCGCAAAGATGAGCGCAGCATAGGCGATAAGCGTGTCGGCTGACGTCACAAAAAGCAACAATAGAGCCACACCGAGTTTCAGAAATGTAAAAAGCAGTGTTATATATGCATAGACATTCATTCGCTCATGAGCGAAAATCGCGCCATTGAACGGAACAAGCAATACAGTGAACAAAGCCCCCCAAAGCGAGAACTGATATGTCCAGTTGGCGGCGGACATCCTTGATTCATCAATTACCAGACAGTTGTTGACAAACCACAAGCCCACAGTTTCGCCAAGGACAAGCAGAATGGCAGCTATTGACAGATGAATCACCCACGCCGACGCGAACGTTTCGCGCAGGCACCCGGCCTCTCCCCTACCCATCTCATAATTGAGAAAGCGCTGCGTAGCACCGCTCATTGTACCGTTGAGGAAGGACAAGATAACCACCAGGCCGCCAACGACATTATACACGCCGTAATCGGCCACACCGAGCACATCAAGCACTACACGCGACGTGTACAGCGACACGCCCATTGTAAGCAGCATCCTCAGATAAAGGAATCCTGTATTGCGTGCTATTCTGCGGTCGCTGTCCCGGCTCATAAGCTACGGTTTACTTGTGGCAGAGAAAAGCCGCCGAGTTGCTTGCGGTTGGCCAGTATCACTGCGCCGTAGGCGAGCGCACTCATATACAGACCATGGAAATATGTCATTCCCGACAGTCCTGATAAGCCTATAACGCAAAATGTAAACATTACACTGAGAAAATATGTCGCATAGCGCAAGCGCCTCACAATCAGCCACAACCCAATCAAGAACAATATATGCACCACAAGCCCGATATAACCGATTGTAAGGATAACCTGTATCGGAACCACCTCGACGCCGGTAGCCACCTCTTCGGCATCCTCGGGATTATTATACAATTCGTTAATAATGATATACTTTGACATCTTCGTATTCTCGCGCGACAGGAATCCGAAACCAATCCACTGACGGTTGAGATCATATAACAACAACCACTTAGGGATAATCTGTGCCATACGTGTCGTACCGAATTTTGCGAGATCTTCTTCATCCTCCATTTCACCAAGAGCAATGAACTGATCTATTGACGAACGAATACGGAGTGCTGTCTGTGCCTCCCCATCGTCGTTAACGAATGTCTCTTTAGTATCGACAAAATACAGTATTGTAACAGTAACAATGCCTATTCCGGCATATTTAAGAATTTTCTTAAAATTTCCTTGCAATAACAAAGCTGTAAGTAAAATGCCAATCATAAACATGAATGTGCGCGATACAAACAAAGCAATTATTATAAGAACCCATTCAAATTTTGTGAGGCGGAACAGCTTAACAGCAGGATATATACATAGAATAACCGAATACAATCCCTGAGGCCATACACGAATAAATGAAAACGGCGACATCGAAAAGTCGAGAAAAGTAGGTTTATTACCATAAAAAAATGCCGCTGCATCGCGAGGCAGCATGATATGCCCGCCAAGAATTATACCGTCTATTATATAATATGCACAGAAAATAAATAAGTATGGAAACAGTTTTCTGAAGAAAACTTTAATATCAAATTCCTTACCTGAAAAAACAGCAAGCGGGAATATAAACACCACAAAAGAAAGCCATGTAAGAATACCTGTATACTGTATCTTAAGACTTTCCTCGCTCAACATAGCAAATATAAGAAGGCATATAGCATAAGCCACTATAATACCGCAAGTTTTCTTCATGACAGCGTTTTGTCTATACAACGCTATCATAATGGTACTGACGCCAAATACTATCTTATCAAGCGGGACGTACAAGTCTGTCTGATGAAGCAGTTGATAGCCGCCAATGAAATAAGTAAGCTGTATTATGAAATCATATTTGTCTTTTACAAAACGATTGACCATCACAATCAGCAACAGCAAATATCCCGGAGGGAATTTTAATCCCACCATTGTAGCAGACAGCATGAAAGCAAGAGGCCACACGTAATCCCTCAATTTGAGATTGAGGAATTCCTTGGGCCTCTCACCTGCCGCAGACTTATCAGTTCTGACTGCCATTGTAGTCATAGACAGTAGAGATTGATTAAGAGGTCTTACCTTTTTCTGCGCGATAACCGTAAGATTTGCGGGTTTTTACGCCGTTAACGACAATCGACAGGCGTTTAAGCCGTTTATTGGCGTATATTTCTCCGATCGAATCCACATCACCGTTAGTGGTGTAGTTGACTCGTGTAACGTATATGGTGGCATCGGCGATACGATCAAGAGTAAACGTATCTGAGACAAGTCCTACAGGAGCACTGTCGACCACAATATAATCGTAACGATCCCGCAACTCAGCGAACATGGTGTCGACCTTTTCAGAAGTAAGCAATTCGGCGGGATTTGGAGGAACCGGGCCTGCTACAATAACGTCAATCGACGGAATTTCATCAAACGGTTTCTTAACGATTATATCATCAATACTGATCTTGGGCGAAGACAGATAATTTGTGAGGCCTTGGGGAGCACGCAGACCAAGATACGAGGCAAGCTTTGGCGCACGTATATCCATACCGACAAGAAGAACCTTTTTGCCAAGCAGAGCAAGCGTAGCCGCAAGATTGATTGATATGAACGACTTGCCCTCTCCTGACTTTGTTGACGTAAGCAGTATGACTTTGTCTTTGGGGTCGCTGAGGAAAAAGAGCAGGTTGGCACGCATCAGACGGAACAGTTCGGTGGTCGATGAGGTGTCGGTCGGGGTCACCACAAGTGCCTTGCCGGAATTGTCGATACACATCTCGCCCAGTATAGGTACATCTGTACGGCGCTCTATTTCATCGCGTGTCTCAGGCCGGTTTCTCAACAACTTGAGCAAATACAAGTATGCCGGTGGCAAGCATATACCTATAATCAGGAATACAAGCAGTATTAATTTTTTTGAGGGGCCAATAGGTTCGGCCAATGTATAGGCAACGTCAACAACTATACCCTTGGGCGTTGCGTTGGCGAGCATCATGGCATTTTCTTCCTGCCGGCGCAGCAGGAACATATACAACTGGGCCTTAATCTGCAATTCGCGATTAGTGTCCATGATATAACGTTCCTGAACCGGCACATCGTTCAGACGAGATAAGGTGTTAGTCATCTGCTGTTTCAGATCGTTAACTGTAACAGCAGCATTATCATATACCTGATGAATACTTTTATTAATAGCTGCACGCTTTACATCTATATTCTTTGTAATCTTCTCAAGCGCAATATTACTGTCGCTGACTGTACCAAGCATATTATGGCGCTTTATCAGGAGCTCATTATACTGCCCGATAGCCACAGCAAGCGCTTCATTATTTACACTTACAGGAATGACCTCGTATTTATTATTATCATCAGCCATGAAATCTTTAAGAAGACGCAAAATTTCGAGCTGTGTTTCAGCATATATAAGCTGTTTTTCTACTTCTCCCTGTTTGGTACTCTGGTATGTCACCTCTTGCTGAAGATTGACCACCCCTTTGCTTTCTTTATACTTCTGCACCTTGAGTTCATCCTCAGACAATGATGCGCCAATTTTTTCAAGACGATCGGCAATGAACTCTGCGGTTTTCATACCCTGAATATTCTTTTCATCAATGCCACGCTCATTATAGCACTTTATAAGATCAGTAAGAACCGCCTCGCCCATCTCGGAATTAGTGGTATTCAAAGCAAGCTCAATCACATTTGATCTTTTTGACGCGATGTCGCATGAAATATCCTCGGCAAGTGCTTCGGCTGCAGCATGATAACCGGTAATAGTCACCGTAGAGGTCACAGGTTCACCTACAGGATAAAATTTTGTACGGTCAACGGTAAAGTCGCCATACTTGGTCTTGAACGTGTATGGCAACTTCACATTTTTCACATTCCCGAGTTCATCCTTATATGAATCCTTGACTTTTATAGATGCAAGCCCGGCGTCATTTACCTTAATCTTAAAACTGAGGCCTGCACGCAAGGTGTCTATTATACCGGCACCGGGTGTAACATCAAGCGGATAGTCAGGATATGTAAGCTCGGAGTTAAGGAAGCCATAACGCACATAATGCTTACAGTTTATACCAAGATCACGCACGACCTGACGATAAAGAGAATGCGAAGAAATCACAAAAATCTCATCATCGACATTGCCCGATGAACCGATCAGATCACCAAGGGAACCCATTGCAGAGAGCGGACTGTTTTCTTCTTGCTGTATAAGGATATTTGCACGCACTCCATATTTCTGCTTAAACACGCGAGTGGCGACAAAGCCTACCATAAGGCAGCAAACAATCGAAATGACAAAAAGATACCATTTCGACAGATAATTTTTAAATAGTGCTGATATATCTATAAAATCGCTATTCTTCTTAGCCATAGATCCAAGGTTTATTTAACCGTAAGTGCAATTACGAGCGATGCGATTACAGAAGCGGCGCTCACAACTGTAGAGATCACCTGCAATTTGAATGCATTGTCCTGATTGTATTTTGCATTCGACTGACGAATGGTATTGGGCTCAACGTAGATGTAATCGTTCTGCTGAAGGTAGAAATACGGAGAATTGAGAATATCTGCCGAGTTAAGATTCAGATGATGAAACACTCTCTTGCCATTCTCCTCGCGGACAAGAAGTATATTGCTGCGTTCACCATAGGGAGTTAGGTCGCCGGCTTCGCTGAGCGCGTCGAGAATGCTGAAACGCTCGCGGTTAACTCTCAGTCGCGAAGGTCGTGCCACCTCACCGGCAACAATAATCTGAAAATTAATGAGTTGCACGCGCACCACAGCATCCGATACATCTTTATGCACAATAGAAGTTATTTTATCCTTCAGTTGCTCGGTGGTGAGACCGGCGACATGCATTTCGCCCAATATGGGCATGGTGATATCTCCTTTTGAATTGACAATATATGTCTGCTGCTGTGGAGAGCTGTAGCCAAGCATTTCGTCGCGCGTAGCCGGGTTGGACATCGGCAAATTATAGTGCGCGGTAGCTTCAGGAACCGAGGACATTATTGTTATCAACAATTCGTCATCGGGCTTTATCTCAGGCGAATACTCACCTGCATCGAACTGACCCTCAGCTACTGTGGATATATCAGTAAAATATGGCAATACCGTTTTTGACGAACTGCAACTTGACAACAGCATCACTATCGTGGCTAAGATGGCAGTTTTATTTCGTTTTAACATCTGCAATTTCGATTGGTTTCTTTAAATAACGCATTCTGTCAGCAATTATTGTACATCGTCCGATAAATGTGAACATCACACGGATACTCATCGCAAACAACCATCACAAGCATAAAGTAATTTCACAAACATGCCTGCCGACAGGGTGCCGACAGGCATGGTCGGGTTGTTATAGTTAATATTAATTTACACGGAAGCGGTCGATGCCGTCACGAAGGAATGCCACGACCTGATTGGCGGCTGCAATACCGGCGTTGATGTTGGCCTCGGCTGTCTGGGCACCCATCTTCTTGGGCGTAAAGAACACTCGTCCGGCAAATTTCTGCTCAAGCTCCTCGGCATTACCGGGCTTCACATCGGCAACGTACTTTAGATCGGGACGGTCGGCAAGCGCCTTGGCCAGACCGGCCTCGTCGATTACTTCCTTGCGCGCTGTGTTGATGAGCACACCACCCTTGGGCATGCGGGTGATAAGGTCATATCCAATCGAACCGATAGTGTCCTTGGTGGCGGGAATATGTATCGACACAAATAGATTGCCCGCATACAACTCTTCAACACTGTGTACAGGCATTACACCGGCCTCGGCCATGACATTGTCGGGACAGAAAGGATCAAGAGCCTGAACATCCATACCGAAACCCTTGGCGATACGGGCCACATTGCGCCCGACCTGACCGAAAGCCTGTATACCGAGGTGCTTGCCTTTAAGCTCGAAGCCCGATGTACCGGCATACATGTTGCGGGCCGCCATTATAGTCATACCGAATACAAGTTCGGCCACAGCATTGGAATTCTGTCCGGGTGTATTCTCAGCCACAACGCCATGTGCCGTTGCGGCAGCAAGATCGATATTGTCGTAACCGGCACCGGCGCGGACAACAATTTTCAGATTCTTGGCGGCGTCGAGCACCTCGGCATCCACCTTATCCGAGCGTATAATCAAACCGTCTGCATCGGCCACGGCTGCAAGCAGGTCGGCCTTGTCGGTATATTTTTCAAGCAGCTTGAGTTCGTAGCCCGCTGTTTCCACGACCTGACGTATACCGTCGACAGCCACAGCGGCAAAAGGCTTTTCGGTAGCTACAAGTATTTTTTTCATGAGGAGATCTTTTCAATGCTTGTATTCAAAATCTTTCATTGCCTCGACAAGCACCTGCACGCTCTCGATAGGAAGAGCGTTGTACAATGATGCGCGGAAACCACCTACACTGCGGTGGCCCTTGATGCCCACGATGCCGCGCTCGCTGCAGAAGTCGACAAACTCTTTCTCGAGTTCCTTGTATTCAGGCTTCATCACGAAGCAGACGTTCATGATCGAGCGGTCGGCAGGATCTGTTACAGTGCCCTCAAACATACGAGAGTTGTCTATGGCATCGTAAAGAAGAGCAGCCTTCTCAAGGTCACGGCGTTCGAGTTCGTTAAGGCCGCCGAGCTGCTTGTAGTAGCGCAGTGTCTGTAGAGCCGAGAAGATCGGCAGTACCGGCGGAGTATTGAACATCGAGCCTTTTTTAATATGTGTGCGGTAGTCGAGCATCGTCGGAATCTGACGGTCAACATGGCCGAGAGCATCATCGCGTAAGATAGCTATGGTGACACCGGCAGGCGCAAGATTCTTCTGTGCACCTGCGTAAACGGCGATGTATTTCGACCAGTCGATATGGCGCGAGAAGATGTCCGAGCTCATGTCGCATATCATCGGCACTGGCACGCTGGGATCGACACGGATCTCTGTACCGTAGATCGTATTATTAGACGTGTAGTGGAAGTATTCCGACCCCTCAGCCACTTTCCACCCCTTGGGTATAAATGTATAATTGGCTTCCTTCGACGATGCTACCACATCAACCTCGCCAAACAGGCGGGCTTCCTTAATGGCATTTGATGCCCATGTACCTGTATCGATGTACGAAGCCTTGTGGTTGAGGAAGTTGTAGGGGATCATGCAGAACTGCATCGAAGCGCCACCGCCGAGCCACAATACAGAGAAGCCCTCGGGAATCTCAAGGATTTCCTTGACCAAAGCTGTAGCCTCGTCGATTACAGCCTGGAACTCTTTGCTGCGGTGTGAAACTTCGAGCACCGACAGCCCGGTATCGGCGAAGTTGAGGATAGCTTCGGCCGTGTTTTTGATTGTGTACTCGCTCAGGATCGAAGGCCCGGCGTAAAAGTTGTGCTTTTTCATACCCGAATGGTTAGGTGTTTATCTTTCAGTTATAGGGTAACGCCACATAGAGTGACTTGGCAAATTTAACACACATTTTTCAAATAAGCAAAATAACTACCAAAAAAATCGCATCTCCATACATATTTGCAGGAGCCGCCGGCGTTTTACAATGCACATCAACCTATAAAAATTATGACATACCGACCACAGATATCTGGCGTAAGTATCTACATTTATCTGACAATAGCAGAGGGGGCACTGTCTTGCCCGCCAACTTCGTTGCCTCGTTGTATTTTCTTACCGTAACCTATAGTATAGATCACCGAGAGATTGACACTTGCGTGGGCCGTAGGGTTATAAAAATGTTGACGTTCTGAATACAATGGAGAGTTCTTTTGCCAGGTTTCTGACTGCCAGCCTTTATTAAAGATATTCTTCGCAGACAGATTGACGTTCCAGATACCGTTGCCCCAGCCGACCGACAGCATGTGGAAATTGCGGCCGCGAATTATATAATTCGAGTTTTCGGTGAGAGTGCGTTGTGGATTACCCCACGAAGCCAGTATGTTAAACGATTTCCAATAATAGTCAGCTTGCACTTGTATTCTGAAAGGATAACAGCTATCCTTATAAGAACCTGTTATATCGTATGCATTTTGCGTGAGGTTGGCATATAGCTGGAGGCTGTTATTGAACAGCTTGTAATTGGCGGATACACCTAAGTAGTAATGTATAAAAGAACCGTCGTTTACATAGCTGCGAAGGAGCGCTGATCCATTATTGTATAATTGGTATATAGTAGCTACGCGGTTGAAATCACGGTCATAACCGGCAAAGGCAGCTAACGAGAACGAATTATTATGATTCCAGTTGTACGCGAGGTTTGAGTTCAGGTTTCGCCAATTCCTTAAATTCGGGTTGGCGGTAAGATACATATATTCGTTACTTTGAACAATGTCATTGGCCTTCATGCTTATATCAGGGGTTGTCGTCTGATAAGATAAATAACCCGAAAGCTGACTTTTCTTATTGAGTGACAGCCAGAAGTTAACTCCGATTCTTGGAGAAGCATCATTTGTCGAAATTCCATTCATCGAATTGTGTTCCATACTGAAACCGACAAATGTAGTGACGGAGACTTTTTTAGTCTGATATCTGTAGCGGACGTCGGAAGCCAAGTAAGAGTTGGAATATGAGTCACGGGCATTGTTAGCCCCTTGATAATCCAGTTTGAAGATGTTTTGGCCGCCCCCGACAAAAAGAGACAACTGGTTTTTCTGCGCAAACACCATGCGCCCGGTAGCTTGCAATCCCCAGTTATAAGTATTCTCTGTGATGTGGTTAAGAACAGGTGATTGTATAAGCGTCGATTCGTAAGAAGACGTGTTATTTCGGTGTGTGTGGCGGAAACTGGGTGTAATGTCAAATGAAGCATTAGAACCTATCAGTCCCCAAAAATTGCTGTTATAAGATACTGTATTGTTTCGATTGGGATTGCTGCGCGTATATGCATAATTAGTTTCGGGGTGGATATTTACCTCCAAATCTCCGGAAGTTTGTTGCTCGGGAGATGAAAAATGAGTAAAGGACAATGTGTTGCGCGCTGTAAACCGAGGTGAGTTATAAGTTGATCTGAATGTTACAGGGACCTGATTGCTTCTTGTGTCTGATTCTTTAAACGACTCCTTGCGATTGACAGTTAATGGCTCCGAATTGTTTTCAAGCCTATACACCGCCACATTATCTGAACCTGTATGGTGATAATCCTGATTGTCACTTTCGGCATAAACATCGTACGTCATCTTTTTGTAAGTAAAACGGCTGAAAAAAGATGTATTGTTGAAGATGCCGTTTAATGTTCTGAATGACTCAGTGGCTTTTGTATACCCTCCGTATTCGTATTCCTGGACAATGAAATTGACAACGCGAGGCTCTCCTCTGAAACGAGGGTCGGTAGGAAACTCAAGATATTCAATTCTCCTTACATCTGTCATTTTCATGCCTTTCAGTTCATCTGACGAAGACATTTGATAGTTAATGAAAACCTTGACATCGTTGCCAAATACGTCCTTGACACTGTTATCGGCAGGATTTATTACCAGCTGTGGAATCGCCATGCGACGCAATAAATCAGTTGCATCCTGAGCTGCGTTTTTCTGGCGGATAGTCGGAATATAGATGTTCTTGTCGGAGGCTAACGAAGTATTGCCAGCTTCCACGGAAACTGCCGAAAGCTGTATGGGTGAATGTTGCAATGTTACACTTCCCATGGCAAAAGGCGGTTGTTTTACAAAGGCCGTTTTATACCCCATGCAGTAAAACTTGGCAAGGATATTTTTCTTATCGCACGGGATAGAAAAGTGGCCTTCACTATCTGATATGCCATAGGTAACAACTGTTGAATCCCTTGCAGAGAGAATCATAACAGACGCGCCGACAATAGGTTCATTATCAGCATCTACAACATTTCCATGATAAATGAAGCGTCCATGTTGCAGTGCTTCAATATAGTAATGGCCGGCCTGGTTAATAATAGACACCGGGTTCAGACCTATGGTCTGACGTAAAGCCGTATAAACGTCATTGGTGGCAATTTTGGCAGAAGTACGGTAATTGTCAAGTTCCTTGTAAATAAAGGAAATATTGACATCAGTGTTATCTTTGCTTATTCTGACAATGGCTTCCGATATAGGAGTATTATCGAACGAATAGGCGTATTTGTAAGCGCTGGCTGAAATGAATGTCATCACAGCCAATATTATGGTCAGTATGGTCCGCATTTTAGTCAATGGTTATGGTGTTGCCGTTTCGTCTGATGTTTATCTGCTCAAATGTGTTGAGTTGTTCTATTACCTCATTCAGAGTCAGCGACGGATCAAGCTTATAGTACAGATGCAGAGAAGCGACATTCACGTCATTGAACTTCACCTCAATTCCGTATGTTTTGGCAACCACTTTCATGATTATTTCAAGAGGCTCATTCTCAAACATTACAGGAGTCAGGCTCACATTGGCAGCGTCACACTTGGTCTTTATCGTATCAGCTGTTACGGCTACGACAGACGGCGCAACAGCCATGTTTTCGGCAATCGGTTCCGATTTATAGTTGATCACCGTCACTGTAACTGCAATCCCGGCAGCGACAGCCGCGATTGATGTGCCGACTATGGCTGCGATTGATGCAGCACGACTGCCAAGCCATGAGAATACCCGGCGAGGGTGAACTAACTGAGAGTTTGAGAACTTCTCCCACTCAGCGTTGACGTCCGGGGCTTCGGAGCTTTTTATCACTGACTCTGTTTTGCAGAGCAGATTGTAAATTTCGCGAGTCTCCGGCTCCGACATTATTTCGGCCAACTGTTCCGAAGAATATTTGTCGGGATGCTCGATAATATCAAGCACGAGGTCGTATTTATCCATTTTCGTTGAGTTTTTTGCGGATGATTTTTAGCGCATTACTAAGATGACGGTATACGGCAGTCTCGCTTATACCAATTACTGCTGCAATACGGGCAAATGACATCCCATCAGAAAAGCGCAATTCAATGACGCGCTTTGCCTGAAGTGAAATATCATTGTGTATCAGGGAGTAAATCCGCGCTACCGTTTCATCGTCGGGCCATCGTTCACTGTCGTACTCCTCGTCGCCAAGGAAATATCGATTGGCTATGCGCTGATGAATCTCGCAGTCTCGGATATGGTTCAGGCAACGGTTCCTGACCGCCTTCAACAGATAACCTCCGCTGACATGGAGGCTTGTGTGACCATCAAGCAGCGAGGCGAACACATCATGGACGATGTCGCGCGCAAGATCATCGTCGTGCAGGAGTGCCGTGGCCAACCGGTACATCTGCGCATAATGTGATTTAAAAAGCTGTTCTATGTCGTTTCTATTCGTCATACATTAATAAGACACATAACATCCGCAAAACTCAACCCTCCGTAGAGCTTTTAATCGCTATACAAATTTACACATAATTTTATGCAGATTTATAATCCTCATTCAAAAGCATTATCAATCAACCCATTACAGCTTTTTCACCTCTCAACATGGGGCTGAAAACTCTAAACAATGTCTAACATTAGCGTTCATTCTGTCCGATTTATGGCTCAAAGTGAGCAGGAGTCTTAAAAATCAATTAGGCCGTAACCTCTGATTTTACAGAGCGTTACGACCTGATTTTAAGTTAACCCGGGAGTATGTCTTAGACCTCTATCGCAGTCTGGGCCGCGATAATTTGTAACATCAAATATTTCAAATAAAAGAGCACAATCAATAAATAATATTACTGTTCGTATCCCTCGTAGTAGTATGATTGGTCAATACCATGGAAAATGACATCGCGATCATCAGTTTCTGCAGTCAAAGCATTTTGGAGTAGAAAACGGAGTTCAAGATCGTTGATTGGCGAGCGTTCCATTGCCTGCATATATGCTTCGCGAGTGATTATGCGCCAGTCTACGACTTTACCGAGATTATGGCGCAGCATCATATCAAGCCAAATGCGTGTTGCGCGACCATTTCCCTCCATAAACGGATGCGCAATATTCATTTCGACATATTTGGCTATAATCTCTTCAAATGTAGACTCAGGCATCTTCTCGATAGCCTCAAGAGCGGGCGCAAGGTATAATACATTTGCGAATCTGAAGCCTCCTTTGGATATATTGAGTTTACGGATTTCTCCCGCAAAAGGATAAAGATCCGTAAACAATGCACGATGAATAGCTTGAAGCCCAGTAGTAGTTCCAACTTCAATATCATACACCCTCTTAGTGGCAAACAGTTCCTTTGCCTTTTCGATACTTAGGCGGTCAATCTCGTTCTGTGTCATTTCACTGAAAATGAAAGGCAGGGATTTCAAATTGCTGAAATCCCTGCCTTGTTAAACTAATGACGTCCGACTAAGGGATTAGTCCTCTATCGCTGCCTGCGCCGCGGCGACGCGGGCGATGGGAACACGGAAGGGTGAGCAGCTTACGTAGTTCATGCCGAGCTTTGCGCAGAACTTCACGGACGAGGGTTCGCCGCCGTGTTCGCCGCAGATACCGACCTTGAGATCGGGACGGGTGGCACGGCCCTTCTCTACGCCCATGCGTACGAGCTGACCTACGCCTTCCTGATCAAGCACCTCAAAGGGATCTACCTTGATGATACCATGTTCCTTATAGTATTTGAGGAACTTGGGAGCATCATCGCGCGAGAAGCCGAAGGTCATTTGGGTGAGGTCGTTGGTACCGAATGAGAAGAACTCGGCCACGGTAGCGATCTCGTTGGCGGTGAGGGCAGCGCGGGGCACTTCAATCATTGTGCCTACCATGTAGGGGAGTGAGCGGCCCTGTTCGTCAAATACCTTCGCAGCAGTTTCGTTGATTACGTTGGCCTGATGCTGGATTTCCTTGAGTGAGCCTACGAGAGGTATCATGATCTCGGGCTTAACGTCGATACCGCGTTCCTTGCAGGCAAGGGCGGCCTCGATGATTGCGCGGGTCTGCATCTCGGTGATTTCGGGATATGTGATACCGAGACGACAGCCGCGGTGACCGAGCATGGGGTTGAATTCCTCGAGAGCGTCAACCTTGGCCTTTACCTCGGCGAGGGAGATGCCCATTTCATCGGCAAGCTCCTTCTGGGTAGCGGTCTGATGAGGCACAAATTCGTGCAAGGGGGGATCAAGGAGACGGATTGTGACACCAAAGCCGTCCATAGCCTCGAAGATGCCCTCAAAGTCGCCGCGCTGCATGGGGAGGAGCTTGGCGAGTGCAAGACGACGGCCTTCTTCGTCGGATGCGAGAATCATTTCGCGCACGGCCTTGATGCGGTCGCCTTCAAAGAACATGTGCTCGGTGCGGCAGAGGCCGATGCCCTGAGCGCCGAAATTGCGTGCCTGACGGGCGTCGCGCGGTGTGTCGGCATTGGTGCGGACGAGCGTCTTGGTGAACTTGGCAGCGAGGTTCATGATTGCGCCGAAGTCGCCGCCGAGTTCGGGCTCGGTGGTGGGAACCTGACCGTCGTAAACTTCGCCGGTGGAGCCGTTGAGCGAGATCCAGTCGCCTTCGTTGTATGTCTTGCCGCCCATTTCGACGGTCTTGGCCTTGTAGTCAACCTTGATTTCGCCGGCGCCGGATACGCAGCACTTGCCCATACCGCGGGCAACGACGGCTGCATGCGATGTCATACCGCCACGCATGGTGAGGATACCCTGTGCCACGGCCATGCCGCGGAGGTCTTCGGGAGATGTCTCGATGCGGACGAGAACGACTTTGCGCTTCTTCTCGGCCCATGCTTCTGCCTCATCGGCCGAGAACACGATCTGCCCGGCGGCAGCGCCGGGTGATGCGGGCAGGCCTTTGGCGACTACTGTAGCGCGCTTGAGGGCTGCCTTGTCGAATACGGGGTGAAGGAGTTCGTCGAGTTTCTGAGGTTCCATGCGCAGGAGGGCTGTCTTCTCGTCGATCTTGTTGTCGCGGAGAAGATCCATGGCGATCTTCACCATTGCGGCACCGGTGCGCTTGCCGTTGCGGGTCTGAAGCATCCACAGCTTGCCGTCCTGGATGGTGAATTCCATATCCTGCATATCGCGATAGTAGTCCTCAAGACGGTCGGCGATAGCGAAGAGTTCCTGAGCGCATACGGGCATTGATTCCTCAAGAGAGGGATATTTGGAGGCACGCTCTTCCTCGCTGATGCCCTGAAGGGCAGCCCAGCGGCGCGAGCCTTCGACTGTGATCTGCTGGGGAGTGCGGATACCGGCCACCACATCTTCGCCCTGAGCGTTGATGAGGTATTCACCGTTGAAAATGTTCTCGCCGGTAGCGGCGTCGCGCGAGAATGCCACGCCTGTAGCCGAGTTGTTGCCCATGTTACCGTAAACCATAGCCTGCACGTTAACGGCAGTACCCCATTCTTCGGGGATCTGGTTCATGCGGCGGTATATGATGGCGCGCTCGTTCATCCAGCTGTCGAACACGGCGCAGATGCCGCCCCAGAGTTGTTCCCATGCGCTGTCGGGGAAGTCCTTGCCGGTGTAATCCTTGACTGCGCCCTTGAAGAGGCGGACGAGTGTCTTGAGGTCGTCTACGGTGAGTTCGGTATCGAGCTTGATGCCCTTCTCTGCCTTCACCTTGTCCATGATTTCCTCAAATGGATCGATATCCGACTTCGATTTGGGCTTCATGCCGAGCACCACATCGCCGTACATCTGAACGAAGCGGCGGTATGAGTCCCATGCGAAGCGGGGATTGCCGCTCTTCTGAGCGAGGGATTCAACAGTAGCGTCATTCATGCCGAGGTTGAGGACGGTATCCATCATGCCGGGCATGGAGGCACGGGCGCCGGAGCGAACCGATACGAGCAGGGGGTTGACGGGATTGTCGAATTCCTTGCCGGTGAGGGTCTCAACGTGCTTGATAGCCTTCTCGACGTCATCCTTGATGCGCTTAACCACTTCGTCCTTGCCGTATTGGGTATATTCAGTGCAGACATCGGTGGTGATGGTGAAACCGGGAGGTACAGGCATACCGAGGAGGTTCATCTCGGCGAGGTTGGCACCTTTGCCGCCGAGGAGGTTTCTCATCTCGGCATTACCTTCGGCCTTACCGTCACCAAACGTATAAACTCTTTTCATGTTTGTGATTATATTTAGATAGTTATGAGTGATTTCAAATCTATAGCCCTGAATTGCCCCGAAAGGCTTGAGCGGTGCAAATTTACAAAATTCGTAGCTAAAAACCAATAAAACTAATCACAAATTCAAAAAAGAATTATGCAGGCCACTGCCCCTTTCAGTCGCGATCGAGGAAAAACCGTGGAATGTTGCAGATAAAGACATCGCGATTGTCAAGGGCATGACGCGCCTTTATCAGATTGGCAATCGAGATGTCGCCGATCACATAGCTGTGTGCCGCCGACTGATATCTTTCGCTGATCTCGTCAAATTCCAAAGCCGCGATCTGCTCGGGAATCCGATAACGCACATATACCTTGAGCCGCACATCTGTCGTGTATTCGGGCAAGCCCATGTAGTGCATTTTTTTGTACTCATAACGATAGTCGTGCAGCCGGGCCATCACGTCGCTGAGGATTGATGATGCTGTCGGCAGGCTTCCGGCTCCTTTGCCGAACATAAACTGCCGGTCATAACACTCGCCGCGTATCACCACGCCGTTGTATTCATCATCAACACTGTATATGTATTTGGACGGCGATACAAACTCGGGCATCACAAAAAGCGTGAAACGGTCGTCGGACACCTTCACTACCTGAGCTACAAGTTTTATCTTCACTCCCTTCTCGCGTGCGTACTGTATATCATCGTCGGAGATATATGCGATACCGGCGGTGAATACATCGTCGGGATTGACATATACGCCTAAGGCATGGACGGTAATAATCACCAGTTTGAACAGCGAGTCGTAGCCCTGAATGTCGAAAGTCGGATCGGCCTCGGCAAATCCAAGACGCTGGGCCTTGGCCAAAGCATCGTGATAGTCCTCGCCATGATCGAACACACGCGACAAGATATAATTTGACGAACCGTTTAGTATACCCTTCACCTCGAGCAACAGGTCATTGTCATAATATTCCTCAAGATTGCGTATCACAGGTATCGAACCGCATGACGAGGCATCATACAGCAGAGCTGTGTTATTGCAGTTCTGCAGATATATCAGTTCGGGCAGATGCCGGGCGATCATCGCCTTGTTACCCGAAACGACAGGGATACCGCGCCGTAAGGCCTCTGTTACAAGCCGGTAGGACGCCTCGGCGTCGCTGATTACCTCGACGATGAGATTGATCTCAGGGTCATTGAAAATATCATCGGGATTATCGGTCAGAATCTCCCGCGGCACTTGTATAGGCCGCGGACGGTTGATATCACGCACGCATATACGGTGTATCTCGGCATGGGCGTTGCGCGCATCCTTGATAATCTGCACGATGCCACGTCCTACTACGCCGAGGCCGAATAGTCCTATTTTAATCTGTTTCATTCATAAAGGCTTTTAGAAGTGAATTGAGTTGTTCATGCTCGACAAGGAAGCCGTCGTGACCGAATCGGGAATGTATCTCGGCATAGCGGGCACGAGGAAGTGACAATGCGAGCCGGCGCATCTCGCCGGGCGTAAATATTATATCGGTCGACAGACCTATCACGATCGTCGGAATATCCACGCGCGACAGCGCAGCGTCAACGCCGCCGCGGTCACGGCCCACATCGTGTGTGTCAAAGGCATCGAGTATCGACACATAGGAATAAGCGTTGAAACGGCGGCACAACTTGTCGCCCTGATGCTTTTGATAGGTGCAAGCACGGTGAAGTACATCAAGAGATTGGCCTGCAGGATCCTGCTGGGTGGCATTGTAGCCCTGTGGCCCGCGATAGGTCAGCAGCCCTATAGCCCGGGCGGCCGCCATCCCTTTCATGCCGGCATCGGGCGACGGGGCGCCATACGTGGGATCGGCGAATATCGCCATGCGCTGTGTCTCATCGATGGCGATTGTCCACGGCGAAGCCTTGGCATCGGTGGCTATCAGCACCAGGCGACCGAAACGCGATGGCTCCTGCACCGCCCATTCAATAGCCTGAAAGCCACCGACCGAGCTTCCGACGAGAGTATTAATCCGTACTATTCCCAAATGGTCGGCCAGACGGCGGTGAGCCGCGACAATATCGCGCATCGTCAGGCGTGGAAAAGATCCATAATAAGGCGTGCCCGTAGCCGGATTTACCGACAATGGCCCGGTGCTGCCATAGTGCGAGCCAAGTATGTTGGCACACACCACATACCAACGGTCGGGATCGAGGAATTTGTCTTTCTCGACTGTATGCGGCCACCAGTCGGCCACATCACTGTTGGCAGTCAGCGCATGGCATACCCACACCACATTGTCGGCCCTATCATTGAGCCGGCCATAGGTATGATACGCTATATCCACCTCGGGCAGCACTCCGCCAAGTTCCAGCGGCAACATTTCGGCTGAATGGAATATCCGCATCATAATCCGGCCTTGACGAATGCCTGCCCGAAATCAGCGATAATATCCTCCACATCTTCGAGCCCGAGAGATATGCGGAGAAGTGTCGGCGTCACGCCGGCATGGACGAGATCGGCCTCGGACAACTGTTTGTGAGTGGTCGATGCAGGGTGTGTCACAACCGTTATAGAATCGCCTATCATAGTCATGTGAGCTGCAAGCTGAAGTGATTCCACAAAGCGCACGGTCGAATCAATGTCGCCTTTAAGCTCCACATTGAGTACAGCCGACGAACCGAAGCGGAAGTAACGGGCGGCATTGGCATGTGACGGATGATTCTCAAAGCCCACAAAGCTGACTGTCTTAGCCTTACCGCAGTCGCGGAGGAATTCGGCCAGACGGCGTGTAGACTGCACTTGATGGCGCACACGCAACGACAGTGTCTCAAGGCCGAGCAGCATAAGATAGCTGTCGAAAGGCGACGGGCACGCGCCGAGATCACGCAGACCGTCTACGCGGCATTTGACGATAAAAGCCTGATTGCCGAATGACTTCCACAGGTTCAGGCCATGATAGCCCTCGGACGGCGCATCCACAGCCCCTACCCCGGTCCAGTCGAAGTTACCGCCATCGACGATTATGCCGCCCATGGCAGTACCGTGACCGTTGATCCATTTGGTAGCCGAATCCACAATAATGTTGGCGCCCCATTCAAACGGATTGCACAGATAGCCGCCGGCCCCGAAAGTATTGTCGACGATAAATGGCACATGATGTTTAGCCGCCAGCCTGCCGATACCGTCAAGGTCGGGTACGGCGCACGTGGGATTGCCCATGCTCTCGACAAATATGGCGCGTGTGCGGCCATCGATAAGCGCGGCAAAACTTTCGGGCGACGGTGTGTCGGCTATACGCACCTCTATGCCGAGACGCTGCAGGGTGTGACGAAACTGGTTGTAGGTACCTCCATAGAGATATGGCGACGCCACGATATTGTCGCCCTGCGAGGCAAGGGCGGTCACGGCAATCAGTATGGCCGACATGCCCGACGACACGGCCAGCGCGCCCGAACCGCCATATAATGCGGCAATGCGCTCCTCGTAGGCCGATGTCGTGGGATTCTGCAGACGGGTATAAATATTACCCGGCTGTGATAATTCAAACAACCCGGCAGCGTAATCGCATGTAGGGAAGCGATATGCTGCCGTGGGGTGGATACCGATTCCGCGCGAACAGGTCGGGTCGGATTTGTCAAGTCCTGCATGAATCTGCAGGGTGTCGAAGTGGAGCTTCTTGTAGTCCATTTTCTTAAATTAAAAAACCGGTGCGGCTGAATTGCCGTACCGGTCGATTATTGTTATTACCAAATATCTCACATAATCATACCCGGCACGGCGGCTTTACCATCATGCACATGCACATCATAGCCATGCCTTCCGACATGACTGTCTGTACTGATGATGTGAACTGTATTGATGGCATAATAGCTTATTCGGGTTTGACGGCACAAAATTACAAATTGAATTTCAAATTGCCAAATTTTATGATGATTTTTTATCAATCACCTGTATTTTCCTTCTTTTGCATCATCGAGAATTGAGAGATACGAAGCATACCGCGAGGCTGCTATACGGCCCTCGTCAAGGGCGGCGAGCACGGCACAGCCGGGCTCGTGCGTATGAGTACAGTTGCCAAAACGGCAGTCCTTGGAGATCTCAAAAAGTTCGGGGAAATAATGTGCTACCTCATATTTATCAAAATCGATAGTGCCGAATCCACGCACACCGGGTGTGTCGATTATGGCGCCCCCGTCCGGCAGACGGAACAGCTCGCTGAAAGTGGTAGTGTGCATGCCTGTGTCGTGGGCAGCTGAAATCTCGGCCGTGCGGAGATCGAGCCCGGGGATGAGCGCATTGATAAGAGTAGACTTGCCGACGCCTGAATTTCCCGACACAAGTGTGACATTACCGGTAAGACGCTCGCGCAGGGCATCAATACCATCGCCTGTACGGGCCGACACCGCCATCACCTCGTATCCAATCGAGTGATAGAGATATTCCACAGCCTCAAGCAGTTCGCGATCCTCGGGTTCCTTAAGAAGGTCTGTTTTATTGATCACAAGCAATGCATGCACATTATAAGCAGTGGCTGTAGCCAGGAACCGGTCGATAAATGTAGTGCTCGTGAGCGGATGCGCAAGGGTTGCGACAAGCATGGCGCAATCAATATTGGCCGCTATAATATGCGACTCCTTCGACAGGTTTGATGCCCGGCGGATAATATAATTGCGGCGCGGAGTTATCGCAGTGATATAAGCAGTGCCGTCGGGGCCGGGCGCCCCGACTGTGACGTGGTCGCCTACAGCTACCGGATTGGTACTGCGTATTCCCTTTATGCGGAAATTTCCTTTTACCTTGCAACTGATTTCCACAGCCGGGTCCTTGTCATCGGCCACAACATAATGCGAGCCTGTATTGCGTATTACGGTTCCTTGCATGCTCTGTAATTTTAAACTGTAAAGTTACAACAAAAAATCGAAGCATTGTACGTTTATAAATTATAATTTTATAAACAGCTATTATCCAACCACTTATAACACATGCAACATTTTTTTATTAAATTTGTTATAATTACAACATAATAGAATGGAAAATATTTTGTATATTTGCAAAAATTAAAGCAAAAATCAAACAAAAAGCACACTGTAAGTAACACACAAAACGTTTAACCATAAAATAAATTCCGACTATGAACGTAGATGAAATTGGAACCAATGCAGGCCTTGTATGGCAAGCTCTTTCCACTGCTGATGCAATGGGCGTAAAACAGATAAAAAAAGTAGCCAAGCTCAAAGACAAGGAAGTCTTTGCCGCACTCGGATGGCTCGCACGCGAGGGCAAAATAACCATCGACACAGACCCCGAGGATGCCAAAGAGCTTATCATATCGCTCGTACAGGCCTGAACAGACTGAAAAACAATCCATCCCTTATAAGCGGAGAGCCGGGTCATATTGTCCCCGGCTCTCTTTTTATTCATTAATACACGCGCGAGGTTTGGCATTTTGTATAAAAATTCGTACCTTTGAGGCCTGAAAGGACGTGAAATACATGCAAAAACTGATATATACCCTGATTTTGTCGGTAACAGCAAGCGCCATATCGGCCGCTCCTGTCGACGAGGCCCGCAAGCTATACCGCGAAGGCAATTACGAACAGGCAGTGGCTATACTGCAGCCGGTGGTAAAGAAATCGCCCCGCAATGGCAATGCGAACTATTGGTACGGTGCATCGTTGCTCGCTTTGGGCCGAACTGACGAGGCCATTACATCACTTGAGCGAGCCGTTGACCGCAATGTACCCGAGGCCGCACTCGCACTCGCTAAAATCGCAACCGAGAATTACGAGGCGAGTGATGCCCGCGACTATTATGACAAATACGAGAGCATGATGGCCAAGGCTCGCCGCGACATTCCCGAGGAGGTTGCCGGGATGCAAAGCAAGCTTGTCCTGATGGAAAATATGCTCAGCCGCGTTGAAAAAATTGCCGTAATCGACTCGATCGTAGTCGATGCCGACGGATTTTTCAAATATTACCGTCTTTCGCCGGCTGCCGGCAGTCTTGTCAGCGGCGCGACGGTCCATCTGCCCGATGCCGAAGTTGCATTTGTACCCCAGAACAATACTGAGATACTGTATGCCGACGCCGATTCGCTCGGCAACTTTGTGCTGATGGGCGCCGATATTCTCGATGACGGCTCGATCGACCATCCCCGGCCTCTTGAAGGAGACGGCCTTAACGGCGGCGGCAATGCCGAGTATCCGTTTCTGATGGCCGACGGCCTCACCCTGTATTATGCCAACGACGGCGAGGGCTCGCTGGGCGGCTACGACATTTTCCTCACTCGTCGCGGTGATGACGGCTACCTTCAGCCTCAGAACATAGGCATGCCCTACAACTCGCCATACGACGACTATCTGATGGCCATCGATGAAACCACCGGAGCCGGATGGTGGGCCACCGACCGCAATCGCATTCCCGGCAAGGTGACGATATATACATTCATCCCGTCGGACAACCGAGTAAATGTCGACGCCGACGACCCCAATCTGATATCGCTTGCCCGCCTCAGTGATATATCGCTCACCCGCGAACCGGGTCGCGACTATACATTGCAGCTCCCCGAGCCCGGAGAAAGAACCGACTCGCGGGCGCAGAAAGCATCATCGGATTTTGAGCTTCCCATAGGCTCCGCCACCAAAATATACCACCGGCTTTCCGATTTCAAATCCGCCGGCGCACGACAGGCCATGAGCCGGGCGATTAACGCACGCGCAGAGATCAACAATATCGAGAAAAGGCTTAATGAATTGCGTGAGGCATACCGCAACGGCGACCGCTCTAACTCTGCCGATATACGGAATCTGGAGCATCGCCTCGATGACGCCCGCAGTGAATATGTCCGATTCACCAATACCGCAATAGCGGAAGAACTTAAGAACTAATCATTCATCCAATACATTATGGAACTGACTGTCATAATCCTTGCCGCTGCACTATTAGTGCTTTTAGGCATATTTTTCTACTACTGCCCGTTCTTCCTGTGGATATCGGCCCGCGTAAGCGGTGTGCGCATATCCCTGATGCAGCTTGTGCTGATGCGTATCCGCAAGGTACCCGCATCGGTGATTGTAAGAGCCCTTATCGAAGCGCACAAGGCCGGATTGCAGGACGTGACACGCGACGACCTTGAGGCGCACTACCTCGCCGGCGGTAACCCCGAGCGAGTAGTCCACGCGCTGGTATCCGCGTCCAAAGCCAATATTCCGCTCGGCTTCAAGATGGCCACCGCCATCGATCTCGCCGGACGCGACGTATTCCAGGCCGTGCAGATGAGCGTCAACCCCAAGGTCATAGACACCCCGCCTGTCACCGCTGTGGCCAAGGACGGCATCCAGCTCATTGCCAAAGCCCGCGTGACCGTGCGCGCCAATATCCGCCAGCTCGTCGGCGGTGCCGGCGAGGATACCGTGCTCGCCCGTGTAGGCGAAGGCATCGTATCATCGATCGGATCATCGGTATCGCACAAACAGGTACTCGAAAACCCTGATTCGATATCAAAACTGGTGCTCAGCAAAGGCCTCGATTCGGGTACGGCATTCGAGATTCTATCAATCGACATCGCCGACATTGACATAGGCAAGAACATCGGTGCCGTGCTCCAGATCGATCAGGCCCAGGCCGACAAGAATATCGCACAGGCCAAGGCCGAGGAACGCCGCGCAATGGCTATCGCACTCGAACAGGAAATGAAAGCCAAAGCTCAGGAAGCCAGGGCTAAAGTCATCGAGGCCGAGGCCGAACTGCCCCGTGCAATGGCCCGCGCCTTCACCGAAGGCAACCTTGGTGTCATGGACTACTACCGCCTCAAGAACGTCGAGGCAGATACACGCATGCGCTCATCGATAGCCGAGGACAACCCCCTCGACTCTCCGGCATAATTGAGCCGTCACAATCACCCGTTTATGGATCTACTGAAGATAATAACTTCTACAGACAGATATAACTTTCACTCCCATACCCAGTTTTGCGACGGGCGCGACACAGTGGCATCCATTGCCGCCGCGGCCGTCGCATCCGGTTTTGAGCACTTCGGTTTTTCGCCCCACTCTCCTGTGCCTATTCAGTCGCCCTGCAACATGAGCGCCGAGAGTGTCGGGGCATTTCGTGCCGAGGTCAATGCGGCCAACGAAATGGCGCATGGAAGCACGACAAAGTTCTATGCCGGGATGGAAATAGACTTTCTCGGCAAGGAGTGGGGACCACATACAGCCTATTTTACCGACTTGAATCTTGACTACTCTATCGGCTCGGTACACTTCATCCGTAACCGCCGGGGCGAGTATGTCGATATAGACGGCAAATTCGATTCGTTCAGAAGCAAAATGGCCGATAAATTCGACAACGACATAAGATATGTGGTGAACGAATATTACCGGGCTTCGGCCGAGATGCTGTCGCTCGGCGGCTTCGACATTCTCGGCCACATGGACAAAATCGGTCAAAATGCCTCATATTATTCACCCGGAATCGAGGATGAAGGATGGTATATCGACCTTATAGAGGATTACATAGCCCAAGTGATCGCCTCTAGTAAAATAGTCGAGATAAATACCAAAGCCCGAGTAGAACACGGGCGCTTCTTTCCCGGCGAAAGATACTGGAAAAGGCTTGTGGAAGCCGGAGTGCCGCTGATGATAAACAGTGATGCGCACTATGCCGACAAAGTGGATGCCTCGCGCTGTGAGGCGCTATCTATTCTGAGCCGACTGAAATGAAGAATGTACGCTTACTTGAACTGCTTGCGCCGGCCCGTGATGCCGAAACGGCAATAGCCGCCATCGATCATGGGGCTGATGCCGTATATATCGGAGCTGACTCGTTCGGTGCACGCGCAGCCGCCCGCAATCCCGTCAAGGATATAGCAGACGTCGTACAGTACGCGCACAGATTTGGCGTCAGGGTATATGTGACTCTCAACACCATATTATATGACAACGAACTCAATGCGGCCGCATCGCTCATAAAGCGGCTGTATGACGCGGGAGTCGATGCACTTATCGTACAGGATATGTCGATTCTGCAGATGGACATTCCACCCATCGATCTTCATGCAAGCACTCAGACCGATGCACGCACGCCCGAAAAGATCGCAATGCTCGCGAAGGCCGGCTTCTCGCAGATTGTCCTACCGCGCGAATTCTCGCTTGATGAAATCCGTCGGGCTACCGACGCCGCGTCACCGGCGGCTATCGAGGTATTCGTTCACGGTGCCCTGTGTGTATGTTACAGCGGTGATTGTCAGGCTGGTGCCATCCTTGCCGGCCGTAGTGCCAACCGGGGCGAATGTCCCCAGATATGCCGGTTGTCGTTCAGACTTACCGACGAACAAGGTCGCGACGTGAAGCTGCCCGACGGCGCCTCTGCCGAGCGACACTGGCTGTCGACTGCCGACATGAACCGTATCGATTACCTCGGCGACCTTGCCGACGCAGGCGCTACATCATTCAAGATCGAGGGACGCCTCAAACCGGCCGCATACGTAAAAAATGTGACAGCGGCCTACTCTCTGGCACTTGACCGACTCATAGCACAATCCGAAGGCCGATATGCGCGCGCTTCTTTCGGCCGCACGGAGCTAAACTTCACACCCGATCCGGCGCGCAGCTTCAACCGGGGATTCACTCCATATTTCCTTACTCCGGCCCACACTGCCAAAATCCCATCGTGGCAAAGTCCCAAATGGATCGGACTGCCTGCCGGCAAAACTATCGGCCGCAGCGGCAACGGACTGCGGGTAAAAACATCATGCGAGCTGCATAACGGCGACGGTCTCGGATATTTCGATCCTAATGGCAAATTCACTGGATTCCGCATCAACCGAGTCGATGGCGACATCATATACCCGGCGCCGGGATCGACCGTCCCATCAAAACCAGGTGTACAGCTTTACCGCAATAACGATGCCGCCGGCGAGGCCGCACTGGCCCGGCGCGATACCGGGCGACGCAGCATAGGTGTGAACGTTGTGTTGCGCAACGACCGTATAGGCCGCATTATCATTGACGCTTCCGATGAACGCGGATGCGCGATAACGGTATGCACAGATGAGATCTACACAGATATTGCCCGCAGTGAGCAGACCGGTCCGCGCCGCAGAATTATGGAGCGTATCAGCGATACGATATATCGCCTTGACAACCTTGATGACCGCCTCGGCACAATCTTTATACCGGCAAAAGCGCTCGCCGCACTCCGCCGCAGGGCCCTTGACGCCCTTGACCGCTCGTGGGCAATCCGCTATAATCGACGTCCTCGCAAACCGGCCGACATCCCGTCAGATCTTTTCAAGGG
Source organism: Muribaculaceae bacterium (assembly GCA_017624155.1). Taxonomy (GTDB): domain Bacteria; phylum Bacteroidota; class Bacteroidia; order Bacteroidales; family Muribaculaceae; genus CAG-873. The sequence continues at coordinate 61,388 of JAGANS010000036.1, forward strand.
CCTGACGACGAGTTATCACGACAACATAGCCAACTCTGCGGCCGAGCATTTTTACACAACACACGGAGCCAAAGTAGCCGGCCATGCCGTTGAAGTGGACAAGCCGCACGGGAAGGTGCGTGTGATGACTACCCGCTATTGTCTGAGGCGCTCAATGGGTGCCTGTCTGCGCGGCAAGAACGCCGGCCTGCTCCCCGACCGACTGTGGCTCGATGCCCCTATAGGCCGTCTTGAACTTAAATTTGATTGCGACAACTGCCGCATGCAAGTATATACAGATATCCCTTAACTATCATAATTCAAGCTAAGATAATTCAATCAAAGATGAAAGAAAAGACAAAAATCCTCGTAACCGGCGGCACAGGTTATATAGGCTCGCACACAGCCGTCGAGCTGATCAACGCCGGCTATGACGTAGTGATAATCGACAATCTGTCGAATTCCAACCGCGAGGTTCTCGACGGCATCGAGGCCATCACGGGCGTACGCCCCGCATTTGTAGAGGGCGACTGCACCGACATGGATACCCTTCGCCGTCTGTTCACCGATTACCCGGGCATTAAAGGCATCATCAACTTCGCTGCGTCAAAGGCCGTAGGCGAGTCGATCTACAAGCCCCTGCTCTATTACCGCAACAACCTTGTCACACTCGTCAACCTGCTTGAACTGATGCCCGAATTCGGTGTGAAGGGCTTTGTATTCTCATCGTCGTGCACCGTATACGGCGAGCCTGACGAAAATCCCGTCACCGAGCACAGCCCGCGCAAAGAGGCAACCTCGCCTTACGGAAACACCAAGCGCATATCCGAGGATATAATCCGCGATACCGTGCACTCCGGCGCACCAATCGGCGCAATCATCCTGCGCTACTTCAATCCGGTAGGCGCACACCCCAGCGCACTCATAGGTGAGCTGCCCAACGGCGTGCCTCAGAACCTTATCCCTTATCTTACTCAGACCGCAATCGGCATACGCAAGGAACTCAGCGTATTCGGCAACGACTACCCTACCCGCGACGGATCGTGCATACGCGACTTCATCAATGTGGTAGACCTCGCCAAAGCGCATGTCATAGCTGTAAAGCGCCTCGTTGAGGACAAAACCGCCGAGCCTGTGGAAATCTTCAACCTCGGCACAGGCGACGGTGTATCAGTGCTTGAGCTCATCAACACATTCGAGGAGGCCACCGGCGTGAAAGTTCCGTACAAAATCACCGGACGCCGCGAAGGCGACATCATTCAGGTATGGGCCGACCCGACACGTGCCAATACCGTATTGGGATGGAAGGCCGACACTCCGCTGGCCGACACGATGCGCTCGGCATGGAAATGGCAGCTTCACCTCCGTGAGAAAGGAATCATGTAATGAGAAAGTGGTTAATAATCCTGCTGATCGCCGCGACATCAGTTCACGGCGCGATTGCACAGGCCCGATTCGACGAGATTACAGCCACTCCGGGCAAAGCCGGCGGTGTATATTATGCATATCCTGTCACTGAATCGGCCAATACGCCCCCACCGGCCGGCTTCGAGCCATTCTACATCAGCCATTACGGTCGCCACGGTTCGCGTTATCTGATCAGCGACAACGACTATGTCGCGCCGGCCAAGGTACTTCACTGTGCCAAGGAGCACAATGCCCTCACTCCCCTCGGTCTTGATGTTCTCAACCGCCTTGACAGCGTATACACCGAGGCACGCGGCCGCGGCGGCGAGCTGTCGCCGCTCGGCTACCGTCAGCACAAGGCAATCGCGCAGCGAATGTATGACGCCTTCCCCCAGGTATTCGCCAAGGGAGCCCGTGTCGACGCCGCCTCGACTACCATCATGCGCTGCGCACATTCAATGTGGGCGTTCACAGAAGGGCTCAGAAACAATGCACCATGGCTTGAGATTCCGCGCGAATCGTCGGAACGCAATATGTATTATCTCAACTACCACAGCCCTGAGTCGGGTCCGCTCACAGGTCATGACGGCCCGTATTACCAGACATGGCGCAAGTACAAAGCAGACCGCACTAACGCCGACCGGCTGGTATCATCACTGTTCTCCGATCCGACATACGTGGCCGAGTGGATCGATCCGCAGCAGCTCATGTGGCAGCTCTACTGGGTAACTGTCGGACAGCAGAATATCGAATCGACTCTCGACTTCACAGACCTGTTCACGCCGCAGGAACTATATGACCTGTGTACAGTCTTTAATTTCGAATTCTTCGGCCGTAACTCGTCCTACGCACCCGCCGGAGGCGCGTTTGTAAAGAATGCATCCAATCTTGTGCGCCATATCGTAGAGCAGGCCGACAGCTGTATAGCAAGCGGAGGACATGGCGCCACGCTGCGCTTCGGTCACGACGGCAATATCGTACCTCTTGCTGCACTTCTCGGCCTTAAAGGCTGTTACACTGATATAACCGCTCCCGACAAACTTCCCGAGGGCTGGGCCGACTTTGAGGTATCACCGATGGCAGCCAATCTTCAGATCGTTTTCTTCCGCAACAAGAAAGGTGAGATTATCGCCAAACTGATGCTCAACGAGCGTGAGACATCCATACCGGTAAAGACCGACATTTTTCCCTATTACCGATGGGAGGACCTGCGTCCCTACCTGCTTAGAATCTCTGAATGACATATAATTGCCATCCGAATAGAACAAGGCCCGGGGATGTCCCCGGGCCTTGTTCTATTCGGATGTATGTTCTTTCATCTTATTCGGCATAAGCAACAACTGTATCGACAGCTACAGTGTCGGTGTCATAATCATCGTCGGCACCATATTTAGCCTCGCGTACCTCACGGCGCAGACGATTGTATGAATCATTGGATTCAGAGATGGTGACGAGAATGTTGGCCAGGCGTGCGAGTATACCGCCTGTAACATTGCCACCTGTAATCTCGAGGCGCAGTTCCGATTCAAAGTCGGGCATAATACTGATGCCACTCAGTTGGACATCGGCATCGATTCCAAGTTGCTCCATAAGCGGATTATCCGACGGAAGCTCGACAACGCCGGCACTGATATAATCGGTAAAGGGGAATGCCTTGACAGCCTCATTGGTGTTGACACTGCTGACTGGTCGGTTGGAGATCACAAGTATATCATCGTCAGCCTCGACATATATATCGCCGCCGGCCTGAGGAATGCTGATTGAGAAACCGTCGCCGCTGCCGCGCTGCACAGGTATTCCTGTCTGCTCGACAAACGATGCAAGATCCGAAACCATTGTTGCGGCCCTGCCCGATTTAGTCTCGACGACAAGAGTGAATGCCATCTGCTTCATCACATCTACGCCATAATCAAGCCGGGCTACCGAACGCAGACCGTCGGTAAGGCCGAAGCCGAAAGCAACCGTGCCGTCGATATTCTCCAGATAATTGCGCACTACGCCCATACCGATACGATATGTGGCAGGCATACCCGGCTGCGACCCGATTGCATCGGTTATCGCACCCCAGTCGACACCCTTGACAGCCATTGCACCGACAATGAATTCATCGGAGTGGAGATATGACAGAGCCTTGTTGCTTACCCGGGCGTCGAAATCGATCGAGCCCTTCAGCGACGAAAAGTCGACAGGCTTACCGTCTTCGCCAAGGAAGCGAAAACGCATCGTGGCAGCATCGTCACTCAGTTTGGTACGGGCACAGAAGGTTCCCTTGTACATGTCGGCAAGTTCTTCGGGCACACCTGCCTGTCGCAGTTCGCGGCGCAATTCGCGCGGCATGCGGAAAGCGATACCCAAAGCGCTGTCGTCACCAATGATATATTCGGCATAGGCCGTAGAAGCAAATGATGCCTGCGCAGCATCACCGACAAGGCGCGAGATCATCTTTACGGGCTTGGAATCTCCCCGGCCGCTTACATCGGGCATGATAAAGGCATACTTGTCGCCAACGGCTATATAGCAGTATTCATCGTAATCCGAATTATATGAGGATTCGTAAGTCCGTTTGGAATAGAACTTAAGGCCATCTTCATCGTCAGTCTCGTCAAAATCTTCGTCTTGGATTGCATTTACAAATTTCTTTTTATCATCAAGAACGACGATTATTATCGGAGATGCTTTCTCGTAGTCGGTGACTGTTACAGCACACAGATCGAGGTCAATGCCGCTGTCGCGCAGAAAATCGAGCGCCTCGTCGAGCTGCCGCGATTCTTTGCCGCTGAGGCGGTCAGTGATATAGTCGGGGAGTGTGATCCGGCCATCCTCGACTGTACCGCCGGCCGAAGAAAATATTTTCTTGACATCGGCGAGCACCACCACATCGACCTGATCGGGAATCTGCTCAAGCAGCTTGCGCGACTTGGATGACTGCGAGCATGATGAGAACACCAGAAGCGCGCAGAGGAACCACAACAAGTGGACAAAATGATTTTTCATATTTATTATAGTTAACGTTGTTTCAGAAAACGATTACGGCCGCCGGAAAGTTCCGGCGGCCGTAATAGCGGATGTCGCGGTTAGCCGGCTTATGCCTTGATACGCTCCACATAGGAGCCGTCGCGGGTATCTATGCGCACCTTGTCACCGATGTTGCAGAACAGGGGCACACGCACCTCGGCACCGGTCTCAACGGTAGCGGGCTTGAGGGTGTTTGTGGCAGTATCGCCCTTGATGCCGGGCTCGGTGTAGGTGATCTCGAGCACTACCGAAGTAGGCATTTCGCAGGTAAGGATGGTATCGGATGCAGCATGTACCATAGCCTCGCAGATATCTCCTTCCTTAAGAAACTCCACGCCCTCGATGCTCTCGCCGGGGATAGCCACCTGCTCGAATGTCTCGGTATGCATGAAGTTGTAGCCCATGTCATCCTTATAGAGATACTGATAGGGGCGACGCTCGATGCGCACTTCATCAACCTTAACGCCCGAGTTCCAGGTCTTGTCGATGATGCGGCCCGTCTTTACATTGCGGAGCTTTGTACGGACAAAGGCCGGCCCTTTACCGGGCTTTACGTGGAGGAATTCTTTGATGAAGAAATACTGGCCGTCGATATCGAGGCACATACCGTTCTTGAAATCAGCTGTAGTTGCCATATAAGTTATTTGGTTCCTTTTAATAGGTTTATTTATAGCGTATTATGCTTTATTATAATGTAGCTGGCAGTAATTATTGTGCAAATTTACAAAAAATCCGCGACATAGCTGCCAAAAGGTAAGAAATATTTCGTATCTTTGCATGATAAATAAAGCACTGTAAGCATGGACGAACAAGCCTTGAGCCGGGTGTATCTGAAAGATACGGCATTCGACAAGCTGATGCAGCGGCGCATCTTCAACGTGCTGCTTGTCGCCTCGCGCTACGACGCCTTCATGATGGAGGAGGACGGACGCGTCGACGAGCAGCTGTATATGGAGTATGTGTCGCTCAATCTTAGTTCGCCTCCCCGCGTGCGCCGTGTGTCGAATACCGGGGCGGCCCTCGAGGCCATGCAGGCCAATCATTACGACCTTGTTATAGTGATGCCGGGCGTCGAGCTCACCGAGTGTATCGACGGGTGCCGCAGCATCAAGGATCTGTCACCGGCCACGCCTCTTGTGCTCCTCACTCCGTTTTCAAAAGAGGTTTCGCGACGACTGGCCAACGAGGATCTGTCGCAGATCGACTATGTGTTCTCATGGCTCGGCAACGTCGATCTGCTGCTGGCCATCATCAAGCTGCTCGAAGACAAGATGAACGCCGACGACATTACCGACGTGGGCGTGCAGATGATAATGGTCGTCGAGGACTCGGTAAGATTCTACTCGTCGGTGCTCCCACATATTTATCGTTTCCTGCTGACACAGAGTCGTGAATTTTCCACGGAAGCGCTCAACGACCATGAGCGCATGTTGCGTATGCGCGGCCGCCCAAAGGTGATGCTCGCCCGCGACTATGAGGAAGCAGTTGCCCTTTACGAAAAATACGGCGACAACATGCTCGGCGTGATATCCGACGTGTCTTTCGCCCGCGAAGGTACGAAGGATCCTAAAGCAGGTATCCGGCTGGCCAAATACCTGCGGAGCCACGACCCCTATCTGCCGCTCATCATAGAATCGAGCGAGGTGGACAATGCGGCCGACGTCCGCGAGATCGGCGGCGTGTTTCTCGACAAGAATTCCAAGAAACTGCCTGTCGACCTTGGCGAAGCGATAATGTCCAATTTCGGATTCGGCGACTTTATAATCCGCGACCCGGCTACCGGACGCGAAATTATGCGCCTTAAGGATCTGAAAGACTTACAGAAACGCATATACGACATACCCGACGACGCTCTTTACTTCCATGCGTCGCACAATGATATATCGCGCTGGCTGTATTCCCGAGCCATATTCCCGATAGCCGAGGTGATAAAGCGCCACCGCTTCCGCTGCCCCGATGAGGCTCCCGAGGCGCGCCAGCTCTTCTTCGACCTCATTGTCAAATACCGTAAGATGAAAAACCGAGGCGTTGTGGCGGTATTTCTGCGCGACAGATTTGACCGCTACTCCAACTTTGCCCGTATCGGACAGGGTTCGCTTGGCGGCAAGGGCCGCGGCCTGGCTTTCATCGACTCGATCATCAAGATCAATCCTATTTGCGACAACTTTCACGGCGCCACGATATCCATACCGCGCACTGTTGTGCTATGTACCGACATATTCGACGAGTTCATGGCCGACAACGATCTGTACCCCATAGCACTGAGCGACGCTTCAGATGAAGATATACTCAAGGCCTTCCTCGCGGCACGTCTGCCCTACCGCATACGCGGCGACCTCAACGCGCTCTTCGAGGTCGTTGATCGTCCGCTTGCCGTGCGCTCGTCGAGTCTGCTCGAAGATTCGCATTATCAGCCATTCGCAGGCATATACGCCACATATATGGTGCCGGCCGACGACGACCGGGCCGAACGCCTGCGGGTATTGTCCGATGCAGTAAAAGGCGTCTACGCATCTGTATTCTACCGAGCGAGCAAGGCTTATATGACCGCAACTTCCAATATCATCGATCAGGAAAAAATGGCCGTGATAATCCAGGAAGTTGTTGGCGAGGATTACGACGGCTATTACTTCCCGAATTTCTCGGGCGTAGGCCGCTCGCTCAACTATTACCCGCTCGGCGACGAAAAGCCCGAGGACGGTGTAGCCGAAGTCGCAATAGGTCTTGGCAAGTACATAGTCGACGGCGGTGTGAGCCTGCGCTTCTCGCCGCGTCATCCCAACCATGTGTTGCAGACATCTACCCTCGACCTGGCACTGAAGCAGACTCAGACATCGCTATGTGCCCTGCCGATCGGTGACAAGGCATCCAGGGAGATGCTCACCACCGACGATTCGTTCAATATAGTGAGCAGGCCCATACAGGACTTTGCCGGCACCGACGCTCTTAAGTACCTTGTGTCTACATACAATGCAGCTGACGGCTGCCTTAACGACTATGACGGCGGTCGCGGCCGACGTGTAGTGACGTTTGCCAACGTGCTGCGCGATAATGTCTTTCCTTTGGCCAAGGCTATCGATTTCATGCTTCATCAGGGCCAAAACGCCATGCAACGCCCTATCGAAATTGAATTTGCCGGCACAATCAGGCCCGATGCCGCGTATTCGCAGGAAAAAGGTCATATATACTGGCTGCAGATACGTCCTATAATCGACCGCAAGGAACTTGTCACCGACGCGATGATCGATGCCATTGACAGCCGACGTATAATATTGCGCAGTTCCACTGCCATAGGCAACGGCAGCGTGGAGGGCATCTCGGCAATAGTATATGTGCGGCCCGATGCCTTCGACTCGACGCACAACCGTTCGCTCGTCGAAGTGCTTGACCGCATCAACCGCAGTTTTCTGCAACGCGGCGAGAATTATATCCTCATCGGCCCGGGCCGCTGGGGCTCATCCGACCCCGCCCTGGGCATACCCGTGCGCTGGGCCGACATATCAGCCACACGGCTTATCGTAGAGGCCTCGCTTGACAATTATCATGTGGAGCCCAGCCAGGGCACACATTTCTTCCATAATCTCACATCATTCGGAGTGGGATATTTCACAATCGATTCATCATCAGTCGAGGCCTGCTACCGCAGCGATATCCTCGACCGTATGGAAGCCGATTACGATGACGGCCGCATACGTGTGGTTCGGTTCCCACATTCTCTTACAATCGCTATCAACGGACGCCGTGGCGTAGGTATCGTAGCCTTGCCCGAAACTCCGTTGGATAAAACAACTGATTCTGGACTATGAGCCTTTTCGCTTCACTCAAACGCGCATTCGGATTCGGACCCGACGACATATCGGCCGACGAAGATCTATATGCCGATACAGCCGTTGACAATACAACTGCAAAACCGGCCACCGACGCTCGCACTGCTGCGGCCGAAGTTCCCGATGCAGAGCCGATAAAGTTCGACCCCGCCATGCAGCTGGCAATGTTCGACCGCATTCTTGCCGTCTTTAACGAGGCCCTGCCCGATTTCCTCGCCCGCACAGGTGATCCCGAGGCGCGCCGCAAGTATTTGTACGACTCGCTCGACGCCGGCGTCAGGCAATATCTCGACAGCCTCTCGGTCAAAGCCGAGGAATACTGCGAGGCACAATGGAAAAGCAGGCAGGCCGGTATGGCGGCCGAAATGGAAGCCCTGCGGCTTCGCTCGGAAGAGATTGAAAAACAGTCGGGTGACATAAAACAGAAGCAGCTCAGTGCCGACCGTCAGAAGCGTGCCCTCACCGAACGTGTCCATGACCTGGAATCGCAGCTGAGCCGTCTCGAGAGCGAACGTGAACAGTATGAACTCGAGAACCGCTCGCTCGTCAACCGCATAAAAGTCGCAAGCGTACAGCAGACCGACTATGAGAAGGCCCAGGCCGACATCACAGCTATGCAGGCCGAAATAGCAAAGTTACGTTCCAATCCCGAGCAGGCTTTCGCCGAACAGGAAGAGGCATTGAAAAAGCAGATTGCCGAAATGGCCGACGGCATCGACTCACTCAAGGAGCAGCTGCGTGTCGCAAAAGACATGCACGATGACATGCGTCACCGCGTGGCCGAACGTGACAAGACTATAACGCAACTCCAAAAGACAATAAGCGATACAGAAGAGATAGTAAAGCATGTAAGCGATCTCGACATGGCGCTGAGCCGGCGGGATGAAACGATTGCTGCCCAAAAAGACACCATCGAGGCTCTTGAGGACGAGGTTAAGGCCCTGAAAGCCACAATCACCGAGAACCTGCGGCTTCAGGCACGCCGCGAAAAAGAGCTCAAGGATGAGATAAAGGCTCTCAGACCACCTACAGTTGTGGCCGAGATGACCGTCGACTTCAATGCCGCTACCGAAGACGCTGCTCCGCGAATCTCGGAAGATGATCTTTCGGCCATCGAAGAAACTTTTGAGAGCGATGACTGGTTTACCAAGACACCGCCTCCCGAAACGCCGTCGATGCGGCCGGCCGAGTCGGACTCGGAATTCGGCTATAAAGCCCCTCGCCGCAAAGCACCGTCGCCCGAACACCCCGGACAACTGTCGTTATTCTGAATTAGATTATTATAAAAAATGAAGACACAATATATATTACCACTTTTCATAGCTGCCGCATCACTCGCCGCTTCGGCGGCAAATCCCGTTGTGCGTGATATGGCACAATATGTGTATCCCGAAAACGTAGCCGCAACCCCGGCCGGCTTCACCTACCTGCCGGACGGTGAATCGTATGCAATGCTGTCGCCCGACGGCAAATCCGTCATTAAATACGATATAAAAAGCGGTAAGGAAGTTGAGACACTGCTCGACCTCGCACATACCCGCGAGAACACGCTCGACCGTATCGAGGGCTTCACACTCAGCGACGACGCATCCAAGATATTGGTATGGACCGGCAAAGAACCGGTATACCGCCGCTCATTTAAAGCCACATATTATACCTACGATACACGCACACGCCTGCTGCGGCCGCTGTCGGGTCGTTTCGCAACTCAGCAGGCGCCGATTTTCTCGCCCGACGGCCGCATGGTGGCTTTCGTAGCCGAGAATAACATATACGTGCGCAAACTCGACTACCAGACCGAAATCGCCGTCACAGAGGATGGCTTGCGGAACAGCATCATCAACGGCGTGCCAGACTGGACATACGAGGAGGAATTCCAGACGACCTGCTCCATGGCGTGGGCTCCCGACAACCTCACCCTGTGTTACCTGCGCTATGACGAGTCGGACGTTCCTGTCTACGACATGCAGCGCTACGGCGGTGCATGCCAGACCGACCCCGCCGCGGAGCTCTATCCCGTAACCTGGAGCTATAAATATCCCGTGGCCGGCAAGACTAACTCAACAGTCTCCCTCCACAGCTATGATGTGGAAACGCGCAAAATTAAGGAGATTGAGCTTCCTGACGCACGTATCGAATATATACCACGCATACAATACGGACCCGATGCCCAGTCGCTCATCGTTGCGACACTCAACCGCGATCAGAACCATTATGAGATTTACCGCGTCAACCCCAAATCGACTGTCGCAAAATCCATATACAACGAAGATTCCAAATCATGGATAGATCCGGCAAGTTATGAGTCGCTGTGGCTCGGCAAGGACTGTTTCGTTGTGAATTCCTGGAAATCGGGCTACAACCGGCTGTATTTCTATACCTATGCCGGCGCACCTATACGCGAAATCGGCGAGGACAGTCACGACATTACGGCATATTACGGCTCCGATGCATTGGGCAATCACTACTATCAGGCAGCCTGCCCCACCCCGCTCGACCGCACAATCCGACGCATCGACCGCAAAGGTGTCACCACTGTCGTATCAGCCTCGGAAGGAACCTCTGCGGGCAAGTTTTCTCCAGGCTGCAAGTATATGATGCTGTCGCACAGCACCACCGAGACTGTTCCGCAGTACAGTTTCTGTACATCGGCGGGCAAGAGCCTGCGCACGCTTGTCGACAATGCGACATTCGCAGCCAAGGCCATGCCGCTACACGCAGCCCGCGAATTCTTCACAATGCCTGCTGACGGCGGCCTGCAGCTCAACGGATATATCATAAAACCGGCTGGATTCAGCCCGTCGCACAAATATCCCGTGATAATGTATCAGTACAGCGGACCCGGCTCGCAGGAGGTGATCAACCGATGGACACTCGACTGGCAGGACGCCTTTGCAAAGGCAGGATACATAATAGTCTGTGTCGACGGCCGTGGCACAGGTGGCCGAGGCCGCGATTTCTGCGACATTGTATACCGCAATCTCGGCCATTATGAAACAATCGACCAGATTGCCGCCGCACGGTATGCCGCATCGCTGCCGTATGCCGATGCTTCGCGCATAGGCATCTTCGGGTGGAGCTACGGCGGCTATGAGACACTGATGGCCGCTACTGCCCAGGATTCGCCTTACGCCGCCGCTGTAGCGGTCGCCCCTGTCACCGACTGGCGATTCTACGACACAGTCTATGCCGAACGCTATATGCTTACACCTCAGCAGAACGAAGACGGATACCGCAACTCGGCGCCACTGTGGCGCACATCGTCGCTCAAATGCCCATTGCTTATAATGTACGGCACATCCGACGACAACGTGCATCCGGCCAACTCGCTCGAATTCGTTTCACGGCTGGAACGTCAGGGCGATATATGCGACATGCTTGTATTCCCAAATATGAATCACTCGATAAACGGCTGCAACTCGCGTTCGGTAGTATACGGCAAGATGTTGCACTGGTTTAACAATAACATGCGCTGATCATGAACGAAAACAGCCCGAATCTTACCCGCCGCCTCGTCGGCTCGCTATGGGTCAACTGGGCGATTGCATTCGGAGCGATTGCCCTTGAACTGCTCCTGCCACGTCTGATATCCAAGGCATGGCTGCCATTACCTGTGTTTGCCTTAGCTTATGCCGAACTGGTGTATATGCGCACACAGCAGGCCCGCGAATCGCTGAGTTGCACCGCGATGCTGAAAGTGTCGACGCTCACGCTATTCTGGTCGGCCTTAATAATGCTGATAATTAATATACTCAACTCCGAAATGCTGTTTGACAATCTCATCAACTGGTCGAACAGCAATAAAGAGATACCGTATATCACCTGCCTTGTCGTATTCCCGACGATGATAATAACGGCATTGTGGGTAATGGCCGGCGGTTACATTCAGAACAGACAAGACCCCTATGGCTCGCAAGCCGAAATTCGCGAGGGAAACGGAGTCGTTTCCACACTTTTCAGTCGCGAGAGCCGATATCAGGTTCAGCTCATGCTCTATGTGGCCCTGGGCTTCTCGGGCGTTGAATGGTGGTACTACTTCAAGTATTATTTCAACGTGAATCTGAATACGCCCGATGTGTTCTTCTTCAACTGGATGCCGATCGCATTTTATTTTCTGTCACTGTTCTTTATATGGAGTCGCTATCAGAATATGGCGGCCATAATTGGCCCCATAGCCGAGAACGCACTGCACAACGGTATAGCGGTGCGCTATCTCGTAATTTCCGGTGACCGTATGCTGCTTGCCATCAACGAATACGACCGTTGGGACACACCCGCTATAACCAGGCTTGGCACTCTTTCACAAATAAATGATCAGACTGTGCGCGACGCATTCGGGCGCATCTCCGGATGTGAGAATTTTGGCATGCGCTTCCTGTATGATACCGGCTTTGACAAAACAGTCCCCGAAGTAAAGCATTATGCCGTATTTCTCGACAAAGAAGAATATCCGGCCGAATCGGCCCTTGACAGCTGGTTCTCACTCGATCAGATCGACCGCTTCATTAAAGCCGCAAGGTTATCAGCCGAACTTGCCGACGAGATTTACCGCATTTTCACTATCACGATGGCCTGGAAAACTTACGACCGTCAGGGACGCCGGCTTTATCCGATCAAGCATTATCGTCCCACATTCCGCCTGCGCGACCTTAAGGACTGGGACGTCGACTACAGTGACTTGTCATGGATGTCCATCGCCGAGAACAACCAGGACCGGCCGTTTTTCCATACCCGCCGCCTTTGGCGTAAAATCACCGGTCTGAAGGCGTGATGAATGACCAAAAGATACTCGTAATCACCGGCCCCACCGCGTCAGGAAAGACGACACTCGGAGTAGCATGCGCACGGGCATTTGGCGGGGAAATCGTCAGCGCCGACTCGCGTCAGTTATACCGCGGCATGGATCTCGGTACAGGTAAAGATTTAGAAGAGTATGGCGACGTGCCATATCACATGATTGACATCGTCCCTGCCGGATACCATTACAACCTGTTTGAATATCTGCGCGATGCCCGCGCAGCAATAGCCGGTATCAGCGGCCGCGGCCGCATGCCTGTGATTGTAGGCGGCACAGGGTTGTATGTCGAATCTCTGCTCAACGGCTTTTACCTTCCGGAAGTGCCTGTCAACGCTCCGTTGCGGGCATCACTTCAGGACAAGAGTCTCGAAGAACTCACGGCCATATTGTCATCGATGAAGAAGCTCCACAACACTACCGACGTGGATACTGCCAAGCGTGCCATCCGTGCTATCGAGATCGCCACTTATTATCATGATCATCCCGAAGAAGCCGCCGGGACAAAGCCCCGACCGATCGACAATGCCGTGATAGTAGGCGTGGATATTCCGCGCGACGAACGCCGCAAACGTATATCTCACCGCCTTAAGGCTCGTATCGATGCCGGCATGATCGACGAGGTTAAATCGCTCATCGCCTCGGGTGTGCATCCCGACGACCTGATTTATTACGGACTTGAATACAAATATCTGACCGAATTCGTAATCGGACGGATAAGCTACTGCGAAATGATCGTACAGCTCGAGACAGCAATACATCAGTTCGCCAAAAGGCAGATGACCTGGTTTCGCGGGATGGAACGGCGCGGCCATCACATCCACTGGATTCCATACAACACACCTGCAGATGAATTCGTAAGCATGGTAAATGATTTACTATGACAATGCGCACCATTCTCGCAATAATCCTGAGTACAATGACGCTACCGGCGGTCTTCGCATGGGAACACGTCGGAGCCGACAGCTACAAGTTCACCTACCACTGCCGCTTCGCGTCGCACCCGGGCGGTCATTTTGGCATCCGCATCGCCGGACAGGACACCGCCGAATGGCGCAGTGTGACCGTACGGGTTCCTGATGTCGACATCGACGACGTGTTCAACCGAGGCGAAGTCAACATTATTTATTCTCATAAAACACCCGGAGCGAAAGAGCGCACCGACTCGACAATCCGCGTTCCGTTCATAGCCGCCAGCGACCGCTTCCCCGAGCTGTCCCTGCGTCTAAGTTCCTACAACGACCGACTGACAATAACATTCGGTGAGAAGGAACCCGTATACCGCTCAGTCATCACAATCGACAATACACAGCCCGTTTCACTCAAATACTCACACGATAAAAAGACACGGCCGATACGCCATACCCTGCGCAGCACATTATACCCGACGATAGCACAGGGACCGTTCGACAACATAGACTCGCTCAAGGCATATACCGCTGCCAGCGAGGACATATACGAGGGCATTTGGCGATACTATGACCGCAGCTTCAACCCGTTCAAAGTGCCCGATGAAGGCCGATACAACATCGCCACCATAAAGACCGACGACGGATACAGAATCATCTATCTGTCGACCGACGACAATATACCCACACGCCTGAGACCACTCGACATCAAAGGCAATCTTAACGACAGCGGATTCGACGGCATATTCAACCTTCAGTGGCTCGATGCGCAGGGCTGGCCGGCCGACCGCTATGCATCGGCGCAGTTTGAGGGCAACCTGCTTACCCTGCGATTCCCCACACTCGATGTGACATTGCGCTTCGCACGTGTAAAACAAAACGACAACCAGCCATAATGGAAGAATTCTCATCCACGCTACTCGAAAACGCCGTCAATGAGCTGTCGCGCCTGCCTGGAATAGGCCGCAAAACAGCCCTGCGACTGGCTTTATACATACTGCGTCGCGACGAACGCGAGGCAAACTCCCTGGGCCAAAGTATCATCGACCTGCGGAAAGGAATAAAATACTGCCATATATGCCACAATATCAGCGAAACTGACACATGCCCCATCTGCGCCGACACACGACGCGACAGCACTACGATCTGCGTGGTGGAAAACGTCCGCGACGTTCTCAGCATCGAGCGCACAGGACGCTTCACCGGCCTTTATCACGTGCTCGGCGGAGTAATATCTCCTATCGACGGAATCGGCCCCGACCGACTCGAGATCGCAAGCCTTGCACAGCGTGTCGCCGAGCAGGACATCAGGGAAGTAATTCTCGCTCTCTCACCGACAATGGAAGGCGACACAACAGCCTATTACATCTATCGCCTGCTCACGGGATCCGCCGATGCAAAGCCGACAATCACCCGCCTCGCACGCGGTGTCGCAGTTGGCAACGAACTCGAATATACCGATGAACTCACCCTCGGACGCTCGATAATCGACCGCCGCCCATTTGAATAAACAATGATAAAGCTACGAGCCCCCGAGCAGAACGACACAGACCTGCTTTTTCTTTGGGAAAACGATTCCAACCTGTTTGAATCCCTGCCACAAGCCGCACCCGTTTCAAGATATCAGGTGTGGCAATACATACAGAACTACCAGGCCGATCCATTTGCCACAGGCGAACTCCGCATGATGATCACCGACAGCGATATCACAGTCGGCCACGTCGACATCTTCGACTTCTCCCCCACCGACCGCCGCGCCGGTATCGGTATCTATATAGACAACCGCTACCGCCACCGTGGTATAGCCACCCATGCCCTGATGCAACTCGAGCAATACGCCACAGCGACACTCGGCATGCATCAGCTATGGGCAATCATAGCAATCGACAATGCAGCATCTATTGCCTTGTTTACCAAGACCGGATACCGCAGCTCAGGCCGCCTGCGATCATGGATACGCCGTGGAAGCCAGTACACCGACGCCCTCGTCTTCCAAAAATTATTTCCATAAAAGTGCATTAAACCTTGCACAAATCAAAAAAAGTCACTAAATTTGCACCCGCAAACGGTCCTATAGCTCAGTTGGTCAGAGCACCTGACTCATAATCAGGGAGTCCTAGGTTCAAGCCCTAGTGGGACCACTTCTTAGAAATCAAGCAGTTACGAAACGAATCGTAGCTGCTTTTTCTTTTACTTTGAACACAAATTTGAACACAACTCGCCGCCAACTCGTTTCAATCGCCAATGGCAGTCCCCTGTGCTCATGCCCCTGTGTTCAAATTCTGTGTTCAGATAGTGGCTGATGAAAAGAAAATAATAAGGGAGAATGCTTTTTCTTTTGCCCAGCCTTATATACTTATATATAGGTTTAGGTTTATCCGGGCATATATAAAGCCCGAACCAAACCAAAAATACAAAAGGCGAGCCTCGGATCCAATTACAAGTTGGTGCCGAAGCTCGTTGAACCCACGCGATGCGTGTATGAGTTAGCCGGACGGTCGAGACCTCAGGCTCGATTCACGAAAGCGCGGCGGCGGTGCCGCAACTCCCTAATCTGGTTTCATTCTAAATGCGTCAACATCTGATGTAACTGAGTATGCCAATATTGCTAACCCGATAAAACCAAGAACAGCAATAAATAAAAAAGTTCCGGAAATTATTTGAATATGTGCTGAGTCTTGTTCAAATATCCTTTCGTATTTAATTCTTATGAAAATAGAAATGAAAGAAATAAGGCAAAAACAGAGTAATCCGTACCCCCATATGGAAAACCAAAAGAAGGAAGTCACAAAAAGGGCAATAGAAATCAATGCAGAAATTAAGATGACGAGTTTATGAGGCATATATATTATTATGGAAGGTCATCATATATATTTCGCATACTCTCCGGCAATAGACCAAGTTCATGTCCAAGAATCCATACCTTATGCTGAGTTGACTTAAACGCAGACATAGCCTTGTCGAGCAAAACATTTACGTCATAGCCTGCTTTCCATAACGAATTTACTTTGTCATTCTCGCCAAATATTGCAGTGTTCTGCAAAGGAGTAAGCAAAAGGAAATTTGCGATGAGAGCAAAGAATGTAAGATTTGCCGCTTCTTCTTTAGAGTAAATGAACAATTCATAAACACTATTAGGCGTCAAGCGAACACCGTAATCATTTCGGTGTTCAGAAATATACTTTGGCTCTACCTCTTGTTGATTAAGAGAATCGGTTTTAACAGTAGTTATTTTGTCCTTTGCATCGATAAATAACGCGATTTTGTAATCAGAGCCATCTTTGCGCCGTATTGTAGAAATTTTCATTCGACCAAATTTCTGGGCGAAATCTATGAGCCTAAATCGCTCGGGACTATCTAATGTAGCAACGCGTTTATCGTATTCGTGTATATAATTAGATATACGAGAAGAAATAAAAGATGCATCTATTGTGTTACTCCAGTCTGGGTTAGAGTATATAGCGTTAGCTATATCATCGTCTTTAATATATCCTCTGAACATTGAAGCGATAAGGAGGGCACATTCAGCTTTTCCAGCATCTGATAATGGGAAAAAGTCTTGTTGAAACCATTCGATACCAGCTTCCAAGAGCATTTCGATGCTATCGATGCGATCTGATGTGTTGGATGTAGATTTCTTATTAGCCGAAGAAGTTGTGGATGCATTATCTCCGAGTGCGATTTCCAAAGCCCTTTCAGTAAACTCTTGTGGACTACTTACAAAACCAAAATTAGCTCGGTTTCCAACGGTTGGAGACACAAGAGCAAATTCGTTATCAAAAGAAATCTCCATTGTAAAGTAATGGGCGTGTTTCTTTTTTTCGTTCACAACAATAATGGCACTATAGGCTTGTGAAAGACCGCCGTTATTAGGGATTGATATTGCAAATAGTTTAATATGTGGATATTTCTTGCTATCTGCAATTCCATATTCGACTTTTTTAGCATATAGAGCATAGCCGGGATGATCCTTAATAATTTGCGGAATATCGAAAACTTTGGTTATGGCACATTGACCCTGATTATACTTTTGAATTATATTAGGAATATATTCAAAAGCGTAGAAATAGTTAAACTCCAAAATACCGATAGGCTTGGAGTCAGATTCTGAGGTGGAGCCAAATAGTTTAGATAAGATGCTCATATCAATCCCAGTCGTTAAGATTGTCAATAAAGATGTCTATGACGGCTTCCTCGAAGTATTCTGGAAGCTCGCCGGTGTTAATGTGGCGGTCAAAGTCCACGTTTATATCGTGAACCGGGTTGCCTTCGTACATATCCAAGTCTTCGTATTCGTCCATCGTTATTTAGCGATTTCGTAAACAATCTTTTTGAGTTCAAGAAGATATTTGATGAACCAATCAAAATCTTCGTTCCATTTATCCCTCTCTTTGAAGTGTGCCGGACACTCAAATGTGAGCCTGTCAGATTTATTTGCCGGTTTCCATTTGATTTTAACCCCTAAACGCTTTTCCAATTCAGGGATAGCATCGTGGAAAGTCTTCGCGAGTTCTTTATCATCGTAGATGGTAATGCCGCAGTATTTTATGTTCTTCGGAGTGGTGATTGTCAACTGGAGATAAATACTGCTTTTGCCGGTGGCGAAGTCATACCAATGTTCTTTGGAGGGTTTTCGCAGAGAAAACTCTTTGACAAGACTACCCTCCGATTCTGCGTAACTCTTAAACTCAGTCCAATATTCCAGTTTGAAGGCTTCTGTCCGAGATAAGTTTTCTTGTCTCCGCATAGCTTTCGCCCAATCATTAGGGCGCTCCACAACATTGAATTTAGGAGCGGGTTGCGACTGACCTATCTTCCATAGTTCAATCTCAATAAGGAAGAACGCAGCTGTCTCATCGGTATGGCTGTTAAGCCACTCTATCGCTTGGCGGTGTTCATCCCTTGCCCGCTTCACAATCCATATCACAATCTCGGCATTTTTGCCTGAGGCATAGGTTATGAGTTTGCCGAGATGATCATGGTTTGTGTCTTCGAGTTGGTTTTCGATAATTATATTTCGCCCGGTGCCTTCCTCCTTTGCGAAAATATCGACACTGAATGTACCGACACTTGACTCCTTTTCTTCAAGAGTGATGTCGATACCAATAGCCTCACTGAGAAGTTCAAGATTTTCATCCTTGGCAAGCCACGGCGTAAAATCTTGGGCTTCATTTTTCCAAACCTCCCGGAGGTCTGTTATTTGAACGAGTTTATCGAGTTTCATAATGCGTTATGCGATTGAAGCCGGATGGTCAAGACCTTGGGCTTGATTTACGAAAGCGCGGCGGCGGTGTCGCAACGCCCAAAATTGAGTTCAGAGACAGGATTGCACGATTAACAGTATCACACCATCCTTTAGGAGCAGAAGTATCATCGGCATATTCATAAAGGGCAGAGATAAACATATTCACGAGTATCTTCACTCTATCGCGAGAAAGAGTCCACGGGCCATGAGTGATGCAATATTCCCAGTTATCCACCTGCCGTTCATCTTCCCGGGTAATCCATGAATGATTTTCAAAAGGAATTAGCTTAAGAAATTCATTCTTCATGAAAATAGAGGTTTCTTCATTTTCATGCTGAAATTCGAGAACCGGCTCAAGGATTTGTAATACCGTATCTTTAAGAACGGCAGCATCAAACTCTTGAGGCAAATTCTCTATCCGAGTTATTAAGATATTGCTTTTGCTGAGAAAGTCGCGTTTCAATGGGAATGTCATGCGGTAAAGTTCTCCATCAGTAAAAGAGAAAAGTAAACTGTTTTCAAGTTCTTGCTCAATGGACTTTACCTCGTGAGTCTTAAATGGTTCAATGTCTTTAAGGAATGTGTATTTGAAATCCTTACCTGATTTGCGAACATCTATGATGAGCAGTTTTACATCAAATGATTTTTGAGTTGAAGCACTATAAGACCATTGATAAATGAACTGAGAAATTAGATCTTCAATATATGAGAGAAAATCTTTCTTTGTGAAGGTTCGTTTTAAGACCGAGTCTTTAAGCCTATCCACATCAATACTGATACCGCTATTTGCAAGAATAGTGGCATTAGTATCAATAAACGTATATGCATCATGAACCAAATCCAAAGAAATAGAAGTTTCCTGATGATTGGTGTTAGAAATGGTAATAGCCGGAGATTCAGAGGCGGTATTTGCTGATATAGGGAGACCTGCACATTCGATATCTTTTGCCAAACTCAAAATACAATCCTCTACAAAATTATAATTCTTATTTTCGTTATGATGGTGAAGGGCGTTTTTCATAGGTAAGAGATTCCTGTCCGTATATCCATTGCTCATCAAAAATGTGTAAAGACGGTTAATTAAATCGGAATACGCATCATCCGATTTAATATTTCTCGATTCCTCTGCAAACATTTTCAAGCGTCTAACAACACCCTCTTGTCTTGCAATTCTAGGGTTTGGGTTCATACCAATAAAAGAGAATACCCAAGTAGCATCTGAAGGCCGACCAAAGCCTGTAACGACTATATGGGTGTCCTCAAAAGGTTCGGCTCTCGCCGTAAGTCTTTGTTATAATTGCTTGGCCATTTTTAGATTAGCGTTACTATTCCTAATTACAAAATTACAAAGAATTTTTGAGGTGGCAATCATTTATGTTGGAAAACACAGCAATATTCATTCACGCCACACTGAAGAGATTAGATGAGAAACGCCGCCGGGGGCTGCTTCCCTCAGCGGCGTTGGGTTTAGTGTAGTTTGGGCCCTTGTCGGCGTCGCTTGGCTTTTTGTTCATCACGGTAACGGTGAAGGGCCTCTTCTATGGTAAGTCCGGGATGTCGGCTCAGCCACAGTTTGAAATCATCGGGTAAATCACTACCGTTAGTGAAACCTTCTTGCGGCGGAGTGGTTCCTGCGGCTGAAACATGGGACAACCGAGTGCCATAGTTTTGCGACTGGGATGCAGTTTGTCCGGCTAAATCCGGATTCGATGAATAGACTCCCGGAGTCATGCGCGGCTGATTAAATTTTATCCACACGGTAGGCATAGCTCCCTGACATCCGTCAACCCGGATAGCTTTTCCCGCAACGTAATCATTGATCTGTTGCGTCGAAAACCGCACACCTTTGTATGATGCGATAGGCACAATGGAGCCATCTGCATACATCCATTGAGACTGAGAATGCAGCGGTTTGTTGTTCGCCAGATGCTTGGAAATATTGCCCAGACTGAATCGCCGGTCAATCTTCGAGGCGGAGAAACGCTTACAGCCAACTCCATAGAAGCGGATTATATCAAAAAAATAGCAGTCTTCACGTCTCACTGTCTGGGTGTCTTATTCGGGCATGCGCAACCGTTCTCAATACGAGAATCTCGGAGGTGAAATATTCCATCAGCGTCAGAACAAGGTATATTTGATTGAACTCTTCCGCACCCAGAATCAACGAGAACAATCCGAGCTGTCACGATGTTTACATTTGTGACATTATATCCGGTCTCCTGACCGAAAACTAAAGTAAAAATTCGTTGGTCAATAACTTCATCACCATAATCCGTCTGATTGCGCTGCTGTTGCTTGCCGTGTCGCCTTTTGCAGGAACGGCACAGCCACACACGGCTCAATGCGTGGATTGCGACAACAACTGCCTTCACATCGCGGTGAAAAACAATCTGCTGCACTACGCTTTGCTGACGCCTGATTTTGGAGTAGAACTTGCATTGCCTATGAATTTCTCGGTGGGGGTCGAGGGGATATATGCCTGGTGGAGTAAAGACAAGGCGCACCGCTACTGGCGCATACGCGGCGCTTGGCTCGACGCGAACTATTGGTTCGGAGCTGCGACGGGGCACAGAGTATTAACGGGACACCACATCGGCATTTACGGTTCGGCGCATGACTTCGATTTTGAATTCGGCGGCAAAGGGTGGCAGTCGCGACGTCCGGCTTTGGGTGCGGGCGCGAGTTACGGCTATTCTTTTCGACTGAACAAACGACTCAATCTCGACCTCGGCGTACGCATCGGATATACAAGTGCACGCATCACTGCCTACCGCCCCGAGTGTGGGAAATATGTCTGCGTCGACCGTTACCGTAAACACTACGTCGGCCTGACAGGTCTTGCCGTGACGTTGGTATGGTTTCCGGGCCGAGGAGACTTCAATAACCCGACGAAATGAATACCCTGCTATCACATACGCTCATTGCGGTGACGGCGCTTGCGGCGGCAATGCTTGCTTCGTGCGCCCACAAAGACATCGAGTGTTCCTCCGTAACAAGGGAGATCGAGGTTCTTTTTGAATGGGACAAAGCTCCGCAGGCACACGTGAAGGGCATGACTCTCTATTTCTACCCTTTGGACAGCTACAGCAAAATCTGGCGATTCGACATTGCCGGGCGCGACGGCGGGCGCGTTGAGCTGTCGCCAGGACACTACCGAATGATCGCATGCAACAACGACCTGCCTGGAATATGGCTGGAAGACACTGGAAAATTTTCGGGTCTGACTGCGACAGCCGCCAGTAGAATCGATACCACCACAGTGGCGACTACAGGAATGCTCTACGGAGTAACCGTCCGCGAGATAGAAGTGACGCCCTGCGGCGTGCGCTACACAACAGCAGACGGAAATATAAAAGAATGCGTGAAAGGACTCGTAAGATGCCAGCCGGATTCGCTGTCGACACAGTTCACCGTGCGACTCACGCACCCGGTTGGAGCGGGCCGGATAAGGACGGCCTACGCACGACTCGCACCGATAGCATCGGCGATGGTCCTTGACAGTGCTACACCAGTGGGCGAGAATGCGGCTCTATATCTGGCGCTCTTAAGCGATGACGGCAACAACATGTTAGGCGGCAGAGGCTGTGCTTTTTCGTCGGGTACGCCGGCAAACTCACCTTCGCACCTTTGGGTGCATGTGACGAAAGCCGACGGCATGATGGTAAGCCTCGCAGTAGAACTCGCCGACAACAACAGAAACATTCTAAGTCCACACAATGTTATAATTACTATAGACAGCCTTGACCTGTCGGACGGGAATAACCCTTCGCCAGACGACGTCGGAGGAATCGAAGCAGCCGTCGACGGCTGGACGGCCGTCGAAATCGACGTGGAGGCTTCAACACGATGAGAATATTGTAAATTAAAAATCTGATATGATGACTTCTAATCAACCAAAATTTCCGGCAGTCCTAAGCCTGTCACTGCTCGCGGTCGCCGCTGTTTCGTGCTCACAGGACGAAGACATTCCGGATTCCACGCAAAAGGCCGACGGCGCTATCCGTTTTGCGGCGACCACTGAGCTTTCGCGCGCCGGCGATATAACCACCAACAATCTCACCTCGTTCAATGTCTATGCGTATACAGGCACGACATCTGCACCCGTCACGTTCATGGACAACGTTGTTGTGAGCAAGACGACCTCGAATGTCTGGACCTATTCACCGATGCAGTACTGGCCCGCGAAACAGGCTGTCGATTTCTATGCTTTCGCTCCAGCCACGTGGGTGGGTTCCGGCGGCCCGCTCAACCCTGTGGCCTACGACGCACAAAGCGGCACAGAAGACATTGTCTATGCCGTGAGTCCCGACATGACGGGAAACTCCACAACGGCCAATGCGCAGGTGGTGTTCAATTTCCGCCACGCCCTTTCCAAACTGACAGTTAAACTGAGTTCGACAAATCCGGACCTCAAGGTAGTGGTCACCAACGTTGCGATGGCTAACATCATGACCAAGGGCAACTTCAATTTTCCGACCGGCTCGACCTCTGCCGCGGCTTCGGCAGAAACCGTTGGCAAATGGACAGACCAAAACACGCCCTACGCCTACGTCCTCCATTGGTCGCAGTCGCTTTCAGAACAACTTGTGCTCACCTCGACACCTACCGTAATAGCCGCCACCGGACTGGGTCGCGGAGGGCAGATGTACGTTCTGCCGCAACAACTCACCTACCGCTCGCATGGCACCGGCAGCGATAACTATATCACGGTTCAATGCTCAATCTACGACGCTTCGAGCGGCGACCGCCTGTGGCCAAACGAGAACACTCCGCCAGAGAACCTGCTCAACGGAAGTAGCACCGGGGACGGACTGCTGAAATTCCCGCTCTCCACGACCCGCTATTCCGCGTGGGAACCCGGCGTACACTATATCTACAATCTCGTGATCAATTCCAACGAGGAGATGGGCACTATTGAATTTGGCACTCCTACTGTCGACACATATATTGATGTTGAACAGACCTACGAATGACTATCCGGGATAATCAATAGATGACCGGGCTGGAGGAATTATCTTAAAAAACAAGTAGTCAGCTAATTGCCGACTACTTGTTTATATATATGAGTTGCTGTAAAAGACGGGGTATTCACTCTGCTGCATTTATCTTATCAAGAGGAACAGGATAGTCGATACGAATGATATATCTCACCCTTTTAGGCGTTCCATTTAATTTGCCGGGCTCAAATTTGCCTAATTTTTTGACGGCTTCAATGGCGGCTTTCAGATAGTCGTCAGGGACTGACCGGTTTCTATCTACCGTTATTGTGTTGTGATCTATTTGACCGTCCTCTGAAATAATGAAGCTGACAGCGGCATGACCTTTGATAGAATCCTGACTAACCGGAGCGGTTTTTAACAAAATGGCGTACAGGTCATTATTGAACCCTTTGTGGCCACCATTTAAATAATAAGGATTCATGTGTGGGTTTACCAGAACCACCGGCTCGTTCACGTTGTCATGAGAAGTCGAATCCTGTTTATGCGTGTTGTCTTGGCTTTCTTTTCCTCTTATAAATATCGCGCCGGGCTCTTTGAATCTTATCGGAAGGGTAAAATGTAAGTTTTTCTTTTGGGGAGTATAGTATTTAACGCGGAATTTGGGCAAGGCATTCACAAGCCTTAATGCCTCTTGGTTGACAGCTTCGTTTTCGCTCGGGCGCCGATAAATCTTCGCATCGCTGATTGAGCCGTCAGGATGGACGGTGAATTCTACCAATACTCTTTCGCTACCCTTGAATCCTTCGGGAATACGGATGTTTTCATTAATCCATTCTTTGAGTTTTCCGTTGCCTCCGGGAAACTCGCAGCGTGGGTCAAGATTTATAAGATATTTGCGGTTTTCGGCTTTTATATATTCAAGATATCCGGGCGATACTGTAAAGAATACAGCACGATTGCCATACTCGTCGTTTTTAATTTCGGCCGATTGAATAGAGTCTGCCTTAATTTCATTTCCATACGCGAGCGGGATCCATTCATTGTTGAAATAGTATAATACGGTTTCGGTGTCATATTCAGTCAGAGGAAATTGAATCTCCCGAACAATGGTGTCGTTCTCGCAGTAATCCTGCGCGAACGCTACGCAAGACTGAACGATAATCAAGGAAATTAAAAATATTTTTTTCATATAGTATGAGGCTGTTATTTACTAAATTGTCGTGGATTGGTCGAGCCCTTTCCGACCTCAAAGTTAGCAAGGGTAAATGGATTTGGTCTTAACAAATGTATAGACCGCCTTATTTTTTGATGTTCGTGTTTGAATTTTTTGCCAATTCTCGTCTGATTCGGCTGAGATGGTTGGGAGTAATCAACAGAAAAGAGGATAAATCTTTCAATGTAACAGTCTCGACAATTTTGGGATATTGTTCACACAATTCTACATAACGCTGACGTGGCGACTTGCGGTAGAGATTAAGCAACCTCATGAATACCATATTGAACAGCGATTTGTACTCGTCGAGCAATGAGGGAGAAAGGAATTCCTTGAAAGTCTTTAACGGCACTCGAAGTACTTCGCAATCAGCCCCGGCAACTATTGACATCTGGGAGGGGATTCCGTGTAACGAGGAATGGAAATCGGTGATAAATTGGCCCGGAAAGGCGAAATTCACCACTGCTTCATCTCCCGAATCGTTAAGGGTAACTACTTTGAAATAGCCCGATACCACAAGGGCGGCATAACGAGCGATTGTTCCTTGCTGGACAAAACGCTCTCCTTTTTTATACCGGCACGGTGTCCCCTGCTCACGGCAGTAATCGATGGCTGCTGTGAGATCCAAAGAATCAATATATAAGTTGAACTGTGCCATAAGCGATTACAAAGTTAGCAAAAAATCGCGACATAGCGACAGAATAAGGCGTATCAGAAAAACAAAAGGCATACACCGGGGAATTATACCATCCGGAAATAAATCATAAAGGTAACAAGAAAGCCGCGCAGGGACAACCCCACGCGGCCTTCTTGTTATTATAGGTATATCAAAGTATCGACTTGATCTGCTTCAGGACGTTCTCGACAGTGAAGCCGAATTTTTCATCAAGCACCTTATAGGGTGCTGAAGCGCCGAAGCGGTTCATGCCGAAGACCTTACCGTTGGTGCCGACAAGTCCGCGGAGCGTGCTCGGCAGGCCGGCAGTAAGGCCGAATACCTTGGCACCGGCAGGTATAAGAGCCTGACGGTAGGCGGGATCCTGCTCCTCGAAAAGACCTATCGAGGGAACTGAGATAACACGGCATGCAATACCGTCGGCGAGGAGCTTCCCGGCTACCTCACAAAGCAGGGATACCTCCGAGCCGTTGGCCACGAGCACTGCAGCGGGATCGGGCGTGTCGACAACGATATATCCACCCTTGGCCGCACCGGCAAGAGCTTCCTGATAACGGTCGGCGCTTGCTGCGGGCAGGTCGGGAATATTCTGACGCGAAAGAATGAGAGCGGTCGGTGTTGATGTATTCTCCATCGCCATTTTCCAGCATACAGTGGTCTCCACGGCATCGGCGGGACGAAGCACCAGCATCGAGGGCTTGCCCGACAGATTGTGAAGTTCCTCCATCAGACGCAGCTGGGCTTCCTGCTCGATAGGTTCGTGAGTGGGACCGTCTTCGCCGACACGGAACGAGTCGTGTGTCCATATATATTTGACGGGGAGTTCCATCAGAGCGGCCATGCGTACAGCAGGCTTCATATAATCTGAGAATACGAAGAATGTACCACACGCACATATCACACCTCCGTGGAGGGCTATACCGTTCATCACCGAAGCCATAGTGAGTTCGGAAACGCCGGCATGGAGGAAGGCGCCCGAGAAATCGCCGTTGGTAAAGGGATGTGTGTGCTTGAGGAATGCATCGGTCTTGTCAGAGTTGGCAAGGTCGGCCGAGGATACGATCATGTTGCCGACGCTCTGTGCCAATGCCTCGAGGACCTTGGCCGATGCCGAGCGGGTTGCGTCACCGGCTTTCTGCACGACAGCCTTATAGTCCACGGCAGGAACCTCGCCCGACAGATAGCGCTCGAGCAATGCAGCCTTTTCGGGATTGGCTTTTTTCCATTCTGCATATTCGGCCTTGCGTGCGGCGGCGATTTTGCGAAGTTGATCGTTGCGCTCGGCATAGAGGGCTGCTACCTCGGCCGGGATGACCCAGGGATTCTCGGGATCGGCACCAAGATTTGCCATAGTGGCGGCATAGTCGGCGCCGCTCTTGCTCAGCGGCTGGCCATGTGTCGAGCATTTGCCCTCGAAGTTCTCACCGGTGGCAGTAACGGCTCCACGGCCCATCACGGTGTGGCCGATGATGATCGTGGGACGCTTGTCTTCCTTCTGAGCTGTGGCAAGAGCTGCAGCCAGGGCATCGGCGTCGGTGCCGTCGACCTCGATCACATTCCAGTTCCACGCGCGGTACTTGGCGGCGACGTCTTCATTGTCCACGGCGCTGACCTCGGTCGACAGTTGGATCCTGTTGCTGTCGTAGAACATTATAAGATTGCTAAGGCCGAGATAGCCGGCAAGGCGGCCTGCGCCCTGCGAGATTTCCTCTTGTACGCCGCCGTCGCTGATGAATGCGTATGTCTTGTGCGACACCACGTCACCGAAGCGTGCCTGAAGGAAGCGCTCGGCGATCGCACAGCCGACAGCCATGGTGTGGCCCTGACCAAGGGGACCGGAGGTATTCTCTACACCACGCGCGGGCTCAAGCTCGGGGTGGCCGGGGCATACACTGCCCCACTGGCGCAACTGTTGGAGCTCGTCGAGCGTGTACTTTCCTGTAAGGGCAAGCACGGCATAGAGCATGGGCGACATGTGGCCGGGATCGAGGAAAAAGCGGTCGCGGGCAAACCATGTCGGATCATCGGGGTCTGTAATAAGGAATTGCGAGTAAAGGACGTTGACGAAGTCGGCACCGCCCATTGCACCGCCGGGATGTCCGGATTTGGCCTTTTCGACCATAGAAGCGGCAAGAACACGGATGGTGTCGGCCGCACGATTAACTGCTTTATTCATTATGCTTGTGTTTTGTCATTAAAAATTTGAGCCGGCAGGAGTCCAGTCTCCGAGAATCTCGGCCGGGGAGTAACCCTTAGCGCTCGTAAGAACGTGGCCGAACGCACGCCTGTCGGTAGCCGCACCGGGGCCTACGTTGCCGTATTCGGCATAGAACGAAGTCTTTTCACGCTCGGGTTTGCGCCAGTTGTTCCAGCCTTCGGGACGGATGTGGCCGCCTATCTCACAGTTTATATATACGGTCTGTCCGTAATCGCGCCACGGCCGCGACAGCCAGCAGTTGTCGACGCCGGGAGCGGCTGTAAGCTTGCAGTTGAGAAATACGAAGCCATAGTCGGCGCCTTGCGGCGTGGACGGCGCTGTGATATATCCCTTGGCACGGTTGCTGTGAATCTCGCAACGGTTGAAAAGAGCGTGAGCCGGGCCGAATATGAAGTCGACCGAACCCTCGACATAGCAGTCCTCATAGTACTGACGTCCCAGCCCCCAGGCAAACAAGGTGTCCTGACAGCCGAGGAAACGGCAGTTCTTGAAGAACATGCGGTCACCGCCCGTGAGGCATGCCACGGCCTGGCCGGCATTCATACCCGCCGTATTGGCAAAGGTGATATTCTCGGCAGTAAAGTCGTCGGGGAAGATATAGCAGGTTGCGCTGCCATAGGTTCCGTATTCGTCGCCGGTGAAGTTGCGGCGCGAAGCCCGGTTATCGCCTGTTATGGTAACGTCGCCACGCCCTGTAAGAGTAAGGTTGCGCTTGCTCTGCGGAATCACGACCTTCTCCTCATACACGCCGGGGCACACGAGCACCGTGGTGCGGTTGTTGCGGAAATCGGGAACGGCATCTACGGCATCCTGCACGCTGAAAAAGTCGCCGCTGCCGTCCTTGGCCACTACGAGGTCGTAATGACGCACGTACTGTGCCAGTTCGGGAATACGGGCAGCCAGCGAGTCGGCGGCCATGCGGGCTACGATGCGGGCACCGGCAACGTTAAGATGGGTGTTGTCCTTGCGTCCGTCGGGATGCAGGGGCACTGTTCCGGCCGGAATATGCATGAAATACTGCTTCGAGGCCTCGTCGCCGAGTCCCTTGATCCAGTCGGTCGTGGACTTGTTGAGGTCGATGCATACGACACCGAGTTCCTTGGCCACATCCTTGACACTCTGCACATATTTGCCGTGAGTGTCGACCAGGCTGTCCTTATAGAACTTGCGGCGGGCAATAGGTGTGAAGAGTACGGGAATGGCGTTTTTGGAGCGGGCGTCATTCACATAGCGCCGCAGGTTATCGTCGAAATCGCCGCCGGCCACGGTGGAACGCTCGCCCTTGTTGGAAGCGTCGTTGTGGCCGAACTGTATCAGCACATAGTCGCCCGGCTGCAGCGAGTCCATCACTACGCCCCAGCGGCCTTCCGACAGGAATGTCTTGGTGCTGCGACCGTTGACGGCATGATTGTCGACGGTGACTTCCTCAGAGAAGAAGCCGGGGAGCATGTGCCCCCACCCTCGCTCGGGATTCTGTCCGTCGAGTTTCTTTGTGGCCATCGTCGAGTCGCCGATGCTCCGGATCACAGGGCCGGCAATCATTGCGGGAGCCGCTGCAGCTACAATGGCCGACAAGATAAGTCTGTTGAGTTTCATCTTACAATCAAAGCGTTACACCTGTTTTGAAAATAGCGATCTCCTTGGCTCCCGTCAGTTCGTGATGCAGACGCTCTCCGTCGGCTACAGCAACTACTTTTGCCACAAGGTCATCGAGGACCCTTTCGGGGTCGACGCCCTCGTCGAGGAGCACTCCGGCGTTGAAGTCGATCCAGTTGTGCTTCTTTTCGGCGAGCTGCGAATTTGTCGAGACCTTCATCGTGGGGACAAATGTGCCGAACGGTGTGCCGCGACCGGTCGTAAACAGCACCATCTGACAGCCCGACAGAGCGAGCGATGTAGAGGCTACAAGGTCGTTGCCCGGAGCTGTGAGCAGATTGAGGCCGGGTGTGACACACTTCTGCGTGTACATAAGTACGTCGGTCACCTGCGACGAACCGCCTTTCTGCACGCAGCCGAGCGATTTCTCCTCAAGTGTAGTGATACCGCCGGCTTTGTTACCGGGCGAGGGATTCTCGTATATGGGCTGGCCGTATGAGCGGAAATATCCCTTGAAATCGTTGATAAGATGGACGATGCGCTCAAACACTTGCTCGTTGCGGGCACGGTTCATCAATATGGTCTCGGCGCCGAACATCTCAGGGACCTCGGTAAGGATAGTCGTGGCACCCCAGGCGGCCATACGATCGGACAGCCGGCCGAGGAGGGGATTGGCTGTTATGCCCGAGAATCCGTCCGAGCCGCCGCACTTGAGGCCGAGTTTCAGCTTGGTTATCGGTAGAGGGCTGCGACGGTCGTCCTTCATGCGGGCTATGAGGTCCCTGCATATTTCAAGACCTGCCTCAACCTCGTCCTCCACCTGCTGTGCCACGAGGAATTTAACACGGTCGGCGTCATACTGGCCCATCTCCTCGCGCAGGCGGTCGATTTGGTTGTTCTCGCATCCGAGTCCGAGGACAAGTACGCCTCCTGCATTGGGATGCTTGGCGAGGGCTGCGAGAGCGGCACGTGTATTGGCGTGATCCTGACCGAGCTGCGAGCAGCCGTAGTTGTGGGTGAACGCGCGCACGTCATCGATGCCGCTGAGGTCACATTCGGCCTTGATACGCTCCACGATGGCATTGGCCTGGCCGTTGACACAGCCCACTGTGGGCACGATCCACAGCTCGTTGCGTATACCCATCTCGCCGTTGTAGCGCAGGTAGCCGTTGATTGTCGGAGCGGCGGGCACCTCGGCCGGTACACATTCCACCGGCGTATATCTGTACTCGAGGTCATCGCCGAGGCCGGTGGCAAGGTTATGGGAATGTACCCATTCTCCCTCGGCTATATCCTGCGTGGCCCTGCCGATCGGAAAACCGTATTTGATCACTTCCTCACCTTTGGCGATAGGACGCAGGGCCACCTTATGGCCGCGGGGTGCGACAGCGTCGCCGTCAACAAGAATGACGGCGACGTTGTCGGCTTTATTGATTTGCAAAAGCCGTTTCATGATAACCTTTACTTATGCTGGGCGAGGAAATCGACAAGAGCCTTGTCCATACCCTTTTTGCGGATATCGGCGAGATGACGGGCGACACCGGCACTGAACCCGGGGACGATGGTGTCAAAGTTCTCGACGAAGATGCCCGAAGCCACGATGTCGGCCACCGTCCCGGCGTAATCGGCCTCATTCCACAGACTGTTGATTTTGGCTACATGCTCCTCATTATCCTCGGGCGTGAAGCCGCTGCCGGGGCCGTAGAGCGACAGCAGAGCGGCGAAGGTGAAGAGCTCAAAGTCGGCGAGTTGCTGACGCTTCTCCCACATATCCTTCACCGTGGGGAAGTTGCGGGCCTCCCATTTGGACAGCGAGTTGAGGGCGATGCTCTTGAGATAGTGTTTGATATATGGATTGTAGAAGCGCTCGAGGATACCGTCGGCAAAGGCGCGCAACTCGGCGGGGTCCTCGTCGATCATAGGCAGCACCTCGCGCTC
Source organism: Muribaculaceae bacterium (assembly GCA_017624155.1). Classification (GTDB taxonomy): domain Bacteria; phylum Bacteroidota; class Bacteroidia; order Bacteroidales; family Muribaculaceae; genus CAG-873. The sequence continues at coordinate 93,145 of JAGANS010000036.1, forward strand.
AACCATCGTGTTGATGAAGCGGTTCACCCCGGCGTTATTGAAGGCGTCCATCACGGTTTCGCATCCGAGCTGCAGGGCTACGGGCACCATGCCGGTATGCGAGCCGTTGAGGATGCGCACCTTCTTGTCGCGGAAAGCCTTGATCGAGGGCATGAACAGCACGTGGAGCCCGGCCTTGTCGAGCGGGAACTCACGGGCCACGGTCTCGTAGCCTTTGCCGCCGATGGCCCACAGATGGTAGAACTCGCCCTTGTCAACGACATTGTCGTCGTAGCCGAGCTCGGCCTTGACTTCGTCGATGGTGTCGCGGGGGAAGCCCGGCACGATGCGGTCGACGAGGGTGTCGACAAATATGTTGGCGCTGTCGATCCACTCGATGAATGCCTCAGGCATACCGGCCTCGCGGGCGTGGCGCAGCACGTATTCGTGCAGCGTGGTGGCGTTGTTCTCGATAAGCTCGCAGCAGATGAACACAAGGCCCTTGTCAGCGGCTCCGTTGAAGTGGCTGTATCGCTTCCACAGCAGATTGGTCACCTTGCCGGGGAAGGTCACAGGCTTGTCGCTCAGCACATCGTCCTTGTCGTAGCGGATACCGGCCTCGGTGGTGTTCGATACCACGAAGCGGAGCTCGGGCGAGGTGATCAGGGCCACATACTTCTCATAATCGGCGGGAATCTCGGGGGCGAGGACTTCCTTCACCGAGCTGATCAGGCGGATTTCGCGCTTGGGCTTGCCGTTCTCGATGCCTTCGAGGAGCACGTGATACACACACTGCTGCTCCTTGAGAAGCTTGATGGCACGGTTCTCGTCGAATCGGGGCGAAACGATTGTGACAGCGGTGTCGAGCACGCCCTTTTCGTTGGCGATATCAATCTGCCAGTCAACAAATGCACGAAGGAAGTTGCCTTCGCCAAACTGGAGCACGCGCACAGGGCGCTCTTTATAGTCTGCGACCGCCGAGCGGTCAAGTTTTTTCAGTTCCATTATTTTTCTACTTTAATAATCTTGTATTTCGGTACGAGGGCCTTCATTATGAGCCAGCCTATAAGGTAGGCCACGCCGCAGATGCAGAAGATGATGAAATATCCGGCAGGCTTGCCCTGGAATCCCATGAACGACATATTAGTGGCGGCGGCGTAGTCGAACAGACGGCCCGAGAAGAAGTTGATCAGGAACGATCCGATACCGCCTGCCATGCCGCCGATACCGATAATGGTGGCTATGGTGCTCTTGGGGAACATGTCGCCCACCACGGTATAGATATTGGCCGACCACGACTGGTGAGCGGCGCCGGCTATACCGATTATGATTACCGGCCACCAGTAGGAATACTCGCCGAGAGGCTGGGCGAAGATTGCCAGCAGGGGGAATAGTGCGAAGATAAACATAGCCTTCATGCGCGATGCATACGGATCCTTACCGGTACGCTCGATGATGATTGTAGGCAGCTTGCCACCGTATATCGAGAGCATCGTGAGCGCATACAGCACGAATATGAGCATCTGCGCCGTGCCGGTATCCGAGGCGAAGCCGTATACATCAGAGATATATGCGGGGATCCAGAAGAGGAAGAACCACCATACGCCGTCGGTCATGAATTTGCCGAAGAATACGGCCCAGGTCTGAGGATAGGTAAAGCAACGGAAGAAAGGTATCGTAGCCGTGTCTTCGTCCTCCTTCTCGGCCTTCTGTGTGGCCGATTCGTCGGCTGTTGTGTTATCCTGCTCGATATATGCGAGCTCGGCCTTGTTGACATAGGGGCTGCGCGACGGGCTCTTGTAGTAGAACATCCATACGCCCATCCATACGAAGCCGAGTGCGCCGATCACGATAAAGGCCATCTCCCAGCCGTTGCCCACACCTATGCTCTGGAAATAGCGGGCGAGCGAAGGTATCGACAGAGGGGCGATAAGGGCACCGACGGTGGCGCCGGCGTTGAATATCGAGGTGGCATAGGCGCGGTCTTTCTTCGGGAAGTATTCGGCTGTAACCTTGATGGCGGCCGGGAAGTTGCCGGCCTCGCCGATGCCGAGGATTATTCGGGCCGCGATGAAATAATATACACTCGTGATGGCTATCGACGAAGCCACCACACCGGTTGCCGAAACCATCTGCGTGGCGCTCGACAGGCCCAGGGTATGCTCCGTGGCCCAGCCGCACAGAGCGTGCAGGCAGGCACCGAGGCTCCATACGCCTATGGCCCACAGATAGCCCTTGCGGGTACCCATCCAGTCGATAAACCGACCGGCAAACAGGTTGGCCACAGCATATATTATTGAGAATACCGAGGTGATGTTGCTGTAGTTGGTATCCGTCCAGTGGAACTCGGGAGCGATAAAGTCCTTCCAGGTGAGACTGAGCACCTGGCGGTCCATATAGTTGACGGTTGTGGCAAAGAAGAGAAGCGCGCAGATAAACCACCTGAAGTTCGACGCCTTCGCCACCGCATCTTTTGACATGACTGAAGAGTTTTCCATTATTTATACGGAATTAGAATTTAAAGTATTCCTTGGCGTTGCCGTAGCATACCTTGGCTACGATCTCGCGGCCTATGAAGTCCATCTCCGATGCCGGCAGCAGGCCTTTCTCGATGTCGGTGCCGAGGAGGTTGCACAGCGTGCGGCGGAAGTACTCGTGGCGCGGATAGCTGAGGAACGAGCGCGAGTCGGTGAGCATACCCACAAAGCGGCTCAGCAGGCCGAGGTTGCTCAGAGCGGTCATCTGTTTCTCCATGCCGTCCTTCTGATCGAGGAACCACCAGCCGCTGCCAAACTGTATCTTGCCTGCGCCGTAGCGGCCGTCCTGGAAGTTGCCGAGCATTGTGGCCACAAGTTCGTTGTCACGGGGGTTGAGGTTGTAGATGATTGTCTTGCCGAGTTTGTCGCGCGATGCAAGCATGTCGAGGAATTTCGACATCTTCTTGGCCACGGTAAAGTCGCCGATCGAGTCGAAGCCGGTGTCGGGGCCGAGCTGGGCCATCATGCGCGAGTTGTTGTTGCGGATGGCGCCGTAGTGGAATTGCTGCGTCCAGCCGGCATCATGATCCATCACGGCAAATTCCACCATCATGGCAGTCTTGAACTTCTTGATTTCCTCGGGCGTGAGAGCCTTGCCGTCGTGATACACCTTTGTGAATATTGCATCGATCTCATCGGGCGTATAGTCCTCGGCATAGAATTCCTCGATGCCATGGTCGCTGAGGCGGCAGCCCATCGAGGCGAAGAAGTCGTGTCGCACCTGCAGAGCCGCGATAACATCGGCAAATGTCGAGATCTCCTTGCCGCTAACCTCGGCGAGTTTCTCGATATATGCCCTGTAATCGGCGGGGACCTCGACTGCCATAGCCTTGTCGGGGCGCCATGTGGGCAGCATTTTTATCTCAAAGCCGTCGTCCTTTACCTGCTTGTGGTATTCGAGGCTGTCGACGGGGTCGTCGGTGGTGCAGACGGTCTCCACGTTGTAGTGGCGCATAAGGCCGCGGGCAGTGCGCTCGGGAGTCTGGAGCATCGCCGTGCAGTGGTCGTATATCTCGTGGGCGGTGGCGGGGCTGAGCAGCTTGTCGACACCAAATGCGGTCTTGAGTTCGAGGTGAGTCCAGTGATAGAGCGGATTGCGCATGGTGTAAGGCACAGTTTCGGCCCACTTCTCGAATTTCTCCCAGTCGGTGGTATCCTTGCCGGTGCAATAGCGCTCGTCCACGCCGTTGGTACGCATGGCGCGCCACTTATAGTGGTCGCCTTCGAGCCACACCTTCGACAGGTTGGGGAATTTATGATCCGAGGCTACATACTCGGGGATAAGATGGCAGTGGTAATCGATGATAGGAAGGCCCTCGGCATACTCATGATAGAGGCGTTGGGCGGCATCGGTATCGAGAAGGAAGTTCTCGTCGTTGAATGCTTTCATGGTTATATGTTTGCTGATTGGTTTGTTCGGTTTAACAACTCAAAATTACTATCAGCCCGTATATAATACATGTGAAAAAATGACACTTAAAACATACGCGACAGCAAACGCCCCTTTTTCCGCAAAAAAATCCCCCTCTCGCATTCCACATTCAACAATCATGGTCGAGTCCGCATAGCGGACGGGCGATTTAGGCGGAGGCGTGCGAAGCCCGCCGATTTACTCGTAGCCGGGCCCGTCGAGCCCCAAAGGCGAGACGTACCCGGACAGGCATCCACTAATGGATTGGCGCCCGCAGGCCGCCGATTTGAACCACGATGCCCAATGGATGCGCCGTTGATATAATCGGCGGCCTACGGGCGCCTCTAAAGCCGGGTACAGGGACAATGCCTTCAACATTCAACATTCAACACTCAGCCCTCAACCTTTAATCCGCTTGCGCTTCCAGCGGTTGTGGCTCCACAGCCAGTAGGACGGGTTGCGGCGGATGCTTTCCTCGAGGCGACGCAGATAGGCGCGGGTGTAGGGATTCTCCTCGCCGTCGTCGAGAGGCTTGAGCGGCGATACCTCGATCACGTAATGGCCGCGCTTTACAGGGCGGCATTCCACGTACAGAAATTCCGTGCCGAGTTTCTGCCCGATAACCTCGCCGCCGTTGACGTATGCCGTATCGATGCCGAGGAAGTCGGTCCAGTGCTTCAGCTCGGGGGTAAAGGGCCGTTGGTCGGATATGAAGCCGCACACAAACTGCCGGCCTTCACGGTTTATCTCGATAAGTCGGCGCACTGTCTTGGCCATCGGTATATTCTCGGTGCCGAAGCGGCTGCGCAGCTCTATCATGAGCCGGTTAAAATCCTTGTTGTTGAGTTTATGGTATATCTCCGACATGATTGCCCGCGGATCGATCTGCCGTGCCAGGGCCGTCACCCACTCCCAGTTGCCGTAGTGCCCAAGAAGGAGCACCACCGAGCGGCCCTCGGCCAATGCCGAGTTGATGTGCTCCACTCCCTCGATGCGGATCCGTCGGTCGAGTTCGCGCTCCGACATATTCGACAGCTTGGCCGTCTCGACAAATATATCGCAGAAGTGACGGTAAAATTCATCCTCAATCTTTTGCAGCTCGGCCTGACTCTTGTCGGGGAATGCCATGCTCAGATTCTTGCGCACCACGTTTATGCGGTATTTCGCAATACGGTGGAGTATGAACGCTACCGCGTCGCTGAGCGGATAGAGCATAGCCAGCGGCCAAATGGTGAACGACTTGAGCAACAAACGGTATAAGCGGTATTTCATCAGTCCTGTTTCAGTTTCTTGTATAATATGTCTATTATCTCCGAGTCTACCGTCTCGTCGAATTTTCGTGCCCACAGGTGCTCAACGCTTTCGAGCAGCGGCAGATCGGAAGCCCTGAACACCCAGGGGTGACGTATGCTTTCGCCGCGTGTCCAGTCGATAAAGCGCATATTGGCGAGGTTTACTTCCTTCTGATTGCTGACGGGAGTCGGGACAAGCAGCCGGTCGGCAAACGGCGAGGCGGCAACAAGCGTGGGCAGGAATATCTCGTCGCAGGTGCTGGTGTGGCGGAATACCTTTTCGAGCCAGCCTTCATGCTCCACCGTATAGCGGGCCAGGGCATCGGTGATGCTGAACCACTGCGAGCCGAAGCGGAAGTCGACTCCGCGGTTGATCCTGTATCCCACCGCCATCTGCAGGCCCTTGAATATATGATTGACTATGCGTGTGGAAAACCGGCCCTCGCCCTCGGGAAATACCGTGAAGTAGCTGAACCGCGTGCGTGTCGATTTCTTGAACTCCCACAGATTGATGAATTCGGTCCCCCGACGTGCATCGAAGAAGGCATGTATCTCGTTCTGGGTCTTTATAGGCAGGTCAAGGCCCGACAGCAGGTGGTAGTAATCGTGCTCGCCGTCGGCTATGGCCCGCTTGAGCAGGGCAAGCTCGCTGCGCATTATGCTCACGCCGCCCCAGCTCACATGGATACGGTCGGGCAGGAATACAAGCCTGGAACGGCGTGTGGCGCCTGCCCATTCATCGGGCCTGAATCCGACAGCCTTGGCGTCGACATGGACGTATATGTCATTACGCTCATGATCAAGCATTTCAATCAGCTTGCGCAGCTGGCCGAAATTCTTATGAGCGAGTATGAGATATGCGTGTCGGGCCATTATTCAGGCAAATTGCTGTTGATGATATGCTCGGCTACCGTCCCCGGTGTCATATCTTTCAAACGCTTGTCCTTGTAATTGGTTTTCTGAAAGAACGAGTCGGCGGTAAGGGATGCAAATGCGGCTTCATCGTAGAGGTCCGTGCAGTGTTCACCCCACAGGGCATGGGTGGGATCCTGGTCGACCTTGGGCATCCTGCCGAAGTGCTCGGCCGCAACGGGGTTAACATCCACCGAGAGCCGCAGCAGCATGTGATGCACAAAGTAGTTGATCTTGGAGTCCTCCTCCTTCCAATATACGGCATTGGCGTCGCGCCACACTCCCAGCACGGGGTTGCCCTTCTTCGCACGGATGAAACAGCTCTGTATGAAGGCATAAGAGCCGCGGATTTTTTTACCGGCCATGAAAAGGAAGAAATCCTCGTCCATGATATATTGCGGCACTGGGGAGGTCACATAGTCGGTGGCGTCAAACCACAGGCCGCCATGTTCGTAAAGCAACTCGATGCGGCATATATCGCTGAACTGTGTATGGGCTATCTTGCCGCTGCGCCATTTGTCGACGATGTAGTCGGGCAGGGTAATCCAGTCGAACAGCGTCTTTTCGTCGAGCACCACAAGCTCCTGTTTGAGGTGTCGGCGCATGCTTCTGAAGCAGGCCTTGACCAGCGGAGGCGCCTGCTCCTCGCCCTGATACCATATAGTGAAGGCTCGCTCGGGTTCGGGGGTGGTATCAGGCTTTGCAGGCCTTATCCGGCTTATCGGGCCGGCATAGCGCCGCAGGTAGCCCATCACGGAATCAAAAGTAGCCGAGTAGCGCCTTTTACGACGATCCTCGCGCGAAGCCCATACAGGGTTCAGAATGTGGCCTTTCAGCACAAGATGCAGGAACTTTGCGGTGCGGCCGGCTTTACGTCCTATCCAGCTCATTTTCTATATACCTTTAGGTTGTGCGACCATTTTTTGGGAGTCATATAGTCAGGCCCGTAGACCATAGTCAGATAGCTGTCGGTGTCGCTGAATCCGAGGAAGTTATAGCCCTCGAAGGTGATATCGGCAAGCGTATCGAACCGATTCTTTTCGAGAACCGTGCGATAATTGGTAGAGCCTACGATATGAGCCACAAGGTGGTTGCCCATATATCGCGGATCACGCACGGTGGTGTCCATCTTCTTCATCCACCAGTCGAGAGGGTGACGATACGACTTGATGATCGAGAGAAGATCACGGCGCTGGCGGTGATATATGCGGTTGTGCAGGCTCATCACCTTGTGCATGTGATATTTACGCTCCCTGGGATCATCGGGCACATAATCGAGGGGGAAGATATCGACAAATACACCGTGATTGGCCATAGTTAGCGTTTCGGCGATATGGGTCGTGGGATCGTTGACCTTGGCATAGCCCGAGGCAAAAAATTCCTTATCGCTGCGGGTATTGAACAGTAGCCCGAAGCGGTCGCTGCGGTATGTTTTCACGAAGCGGTCAAAGTCCTCGCGAAGCATGAACATATCGGCATCGTCGTCCCAGGGGATAAAGCCCTTGTGACGCACGGCGCCGAGCAGTGTACCGCTCGACAGGGTATAACGGATGCCGTTTTTGCGGCAGAAACGGTCAATATCCTTCATAATCTCGAGGATTATGCTCTGCTTCTCTTCAAGTGTCAGTTCTGTATGATTATCCATCTGCAATGGGTTGTGTAACGTGTTAATCGGACTGCATTGAAGCCACCAGCCGACGCAGCATGTCGACGAGGCCGTGTACAGGCTTCCACCCGAGGGCCTGAAGCTTGTCGGAATTAAGATTCAGCCGTGTCTCGGGAGCATAACCGGCGTCCTTAGGGCACACCTCGACCCTTATATCGGGATTGAAAGTCTCGCGGAATAGCTCGGCCAGCCGGCGTATGCTCACGTATGTGCCGGGCGTCGCCACGTTGTAGGCCTCGCCGGGCGTACCTTTGAGCAATATATAAGTCAGTGCCGACACGCAGTCAGTGGTATAGCAATATGGCTTGGCCGAGCGACCCTCGGTATGGAGCACGATGTCGGTGCCGGCTATCACGCTGCGGGCAAACTGGGCGAACACACGGCCGTCGTCAGAAGCTACACCGGCTCCGAAGGTCTGCGTGAGCCTCGCCGCCATGGCCGGTACGGCGTATTCCGAAGCATAACTGCAGCACAGATACTCGGCAGCCTGTTTTCCGAGCGCATACGAGCTGCGCGGCGAGTGATGGTCGATATAACCCGTCATGTCCTCGGTCACAGCCTCGTCGTCATATCTTTGACCGTAATACTCGAGCGACGACACATACACCATCCCCCGTATGCCCCTGCGACGCGCATAGTCGAGAGCCGCACGGGTCGAATCCACGGCCAGGAGGAATGTCTCGGCCGGGTAACGGGTCATATATCCGCCGTTTGTCGGACTCGCACAATGCACGATATAATCAGCCTTCAGAGCCGTATCGGCAAAGAAGTCGGGCAATTCGGTACCTATTATTGTGATGTCCTCGCGCGAAGGGAATAGCTTGCGTGCTTTTTCGGGATTCCTAACCGGCAATATCCATCGCACACCGAGATTGAGCGCGCTTATACACCTCACAAACAGGCCGCCTATCAGGCCGGTGGCACCTGACACTATTATGACGGAGCCGCGCAGGCTGTCGCACAGCTCGGCAGGCAGGCCAAATGATTCTATATCTTCTCTGAGTGTCTTGTCCATAAGGTCCCGGCGGCTAAAATCCGAATATCTGACGGTTTTCCTGAACCTCGACAATGGCCCGGAAGAGATAAAAGTCGGTCGGCGTAGTTATCTTGATGTTCTCGGTCGGGCCGATAATAGTATGCAAGGTATGCCCGTAGTAGCTCATCATCGTGCAGCTGTCTATGAAATCCGTCTTGCCGTTACGCCTTGCATCCTCATGAGCGGCAAGTATGTCGGGCAACCTGAATGTCTGCGGCGCCCTGACGATGAGCGAGTCGGCTCGCGGAGGAATAGCCAGCGAGCCGTCGGGCTGCTTCACGGCAAAGGTCTCTATCGATTCGACACATGTCACGCAGTTGCCGTAGCGGTTGGCGGCTTCGATATTGTCGGTAACGGTCTGCTCGGTAATCAGAGGCCGCACGCCGTCGTGTATCAGCACATTGCAGTCATCGCCATAGGTGTCCCGGGCAGCCAGCAGTCCATGATAGATACTCTCCTGACCTGTAGAGCCCCCGGCGACTACCGCCCCTACATTGCCGATGCCAAACTTCCTGAGCAGCTTCTCAAGGTAAGGTATCCAGCCCTCGAGGCACACCACCACTATGCCGTCGACAAGCGGATGGTTATCGAATATCTCGAGTGTATATATTATTACGGGTTTGCCATTGAGTTCAAGAAATTGCTTGGGCCGGGACACTGTCTGCATCCTACGTCCCGTGCCTCCTGCAAATATCAATGCTATATTCTTCATGACTTATTCAGAAAATGGTAAAAGATACCCTGCACGGCCTCACACAATGTCCCGGAACCGATCGGGGATCTTTGCCACAAATTTAAGTCCGAATGTCGTTGGTTTGTTAATTGCGAATATAGGGCGGCAGACCGTCTGCATACTGCGCATCAGCTTTACGAGCGGCTCCCATTCACCGGCCTCGACACGGCCCACCTTCTCGATAGCCCGCTGCCGCTTGAGCTGATGGCGCGTCCATCCGTTGGCCACACGGGCCTCGTCGACCGATATTTCGCGCAGATACTCAAGATCCACTCCGCCGAAATGGAAGAGATACAGTCCCTTGGCTATATGGAAGTTGTGACCCTTGACCCTGTGGCATCCCCCACCCCATGTAGCGGGGCGCGTGATAACCGACGGCTTGGTATACCGCGAATACAGCCAGCCACGGTGACGCTGGCTCAGGAACGGCCGCGAGAAGTCGATCTTCCCCTCAGTGGAAAGATGCTGAAGCACGTCCACGCCAAGCCCGGAATGGCATGGATAGGGAGGCAACGACGAGAGAAAATCGCGCAAACCTGTTTTCAGAGCGGGGTCCACGACAAGAAATTCATCGGCATCAGTGGCAATGACCATTCCGGCACCCTCGGCAAACAGCTCCGAGGCCCGGTCGGATATGAACCGCGACCGCTGCCGCTCGGTTGAAACGACGTCGCCCTGCATCTTGGGGACCTTTGCCGTATTAACTCCTTCGCAGAAATCAGGCACCTCCTGATCCTCGCCGTCAAAGTAAACATAGAGATTCTCACGTCCGAGCTGAGCGCCGTAATATTCCACCCACTTGCGGAGGAAGCGGTCGTTGCGCACCATCGTGATTGCCTTTATATCTTTAGCTTTCATTTATTTAACAGCCAATATTTATCAAGTTTGTGCGGAGCTCAACCATAAAAGCCTTAAGCTTCAGTACGAAAATAAATCCATATTGACCTTATCGCCGTGCTCACGGAAGACAAATTTACGGATTTTTTTTTAATGTCGCATGAATTATGATGATTTTTTAACAACCGGACACCCGCTACGGCCTTATGTATAAAGAAACGCATCCCGGACAGCAGTGCCATCCGGGATGTATTTATGCATACAGAATACCGCCTGCGGGGCTATTCCTTACGTTCGCCGCTTTTCTGCTGGCGGTATTCGGAAGGCGTCATGCCCGTCTCCTTTTTGAAGCACTTGGTGAAATACTTCGGGTCAGAGAACCCGACACTGAATGCGATCTGCGAGAAGTTCATCTTGCTCTTCACTATCAGCTCCTCGGCGCGCTGCATACGCAACGTACGCAGGAAATCACTCGGCGACATACCCACAATGGCCTTTATCTTGCCGTAGAAAACTGTGCGGCCCATGCTTACGGCGTCGGCCATCTCCTCGATTCGCAGATTCTCATCGCCGATACGCTGCTCCAGGAATTTCATCAGCTTCTCCATCATCACCTGGTCGGCCTCGATAATCTGAGGTGCGTCAAGGCGATATTCCTGCTTCTCCGGAGCCTTACCGGCCGAATCTGAAGTTCCCGGTTTGTCGGGGCTGCCCTCCGGGCGGTTCATGTCGTTGCCAAGCTGCTCGAGGAACGTCTGCTGCAACAGCCTGCGTTGGGCTATGATATTAGCTATACGCTGACGCAGATATGTGGCACTGAACGGTTTGGATATATAGTCGTCGATACCTATGCGCAGACCTTCCACCCTGTCGTCCATCGAGGCCTTGGCCGAAAGCACAAGTATCGGAATGTGGCTGAGCTGCTTCTTCGACTTGATTTTCTTCACCATAGTGAGGCCGTCCATTTCGGGCATCGTCACATCGGTAAGGATAAAGTCGGGCTGCTCGGCCTCAGCCTTCTCAAGCCCCTCCTTGCCGTTAGAGGCCGTGATGATGTTGTATTGTGATGACAGGATGTCGCGCAGGAATCCGCGCAGATCGTCGTTATCCTCCACAATAAGGATTTTCACATCCTTATTTACCGAATCCTCATCCTCTTTTTTTACCTCGAGCCAGTTCTGCGATCTCATGTACGACGGCTTGTTGGACGGAGCCACATCTCCCGCCATATCATACGAACTCTGCTCGTCATACAGTCCCGACGGGCTGAACTCGGCCTCAAGCATCGTATTGAGCACGTGCAGCATGTTCTTGGCGCTCCGGCGTACACGCTCAAGATGCTCGCGGCTCGTTTCGCTGAGATTCTCGTTCTGGAGCACCTCATATACCGGCGAGCCGATCAGCGACAGCGGCGTACGCAACTTATGGCTGGCGTTTACATAGAAGTCATGCTCGCGCTGGTGCATCTGCTTCATCAGCTTGTTGCGGCGATACACATTATAATAATGTATAAGGAACAGCAGAATCACCAGTATTATAACTGACCAAAGAATCTTGGCCCATATCGTTTCGCCGAACCGCGGCTTCACCATGATGTCTACATACTTCTCATTATCGACCCAGGTACCGTCGCCATTGGTGCTTCGGATATACAGACGCTGCACACCGGGCTTAAGGTTGGTGAGCTGCAATACGTTGCTCGGCCCGAGATATGTCCAGACAGTATCGGGCTCAAACCGGTATGCATATTCGATTCGTCCATAACCGCTGTAGTCGAGCGCGGCAAACGACAGAGCGAAATTGCGGTGATCGGGCTCAATCACAATATTCTCGGGATTGAGGATAAACTGTTCGCGGTTATCACCCTCAAGCTGCAGTCCGGTAAAGATGATATTTGGCGCGAACGGCTCCTTGGCCACCTCGGCGGGATCGATCTTCACCACCGAGCCGACGGAGCCGAAATAAAGACTGCCGTCCGACCCTGCTACCGGCATCGCCTCGGTAAATTCATGCTCGCCGCCGAGCACATTCTGACCGAGCATCACTATACTGCGGTCCTGGGGGAAATATGTAACTATATCGCTCTCGCGCACAAAATAGTAGTTGCCGCTGACATCCTGTATCATCGACAGCACATTACCGTGCGACAGCGACGCTGCGAGGTCGGGGTCGCCCAATGGCTCGAAGCGGAGCACTGAATCAGTAAGACTCTCGCCCACAAGCTTCTGCACCTCGCCACCCATAGTTGTCACAAGTATTCTACCGTCATGCGACACAAGCACCTGCATCACATTGGATGTGCGCAGAGAACTGCCATCCCCGGTAATGGCTCCGGTGGGGATTATCTTTATATCGGCCGGCGAGCGGAAATCATCACTGAATGTAAGCATGCCGCTGTTGCACGACAGAGCCACCTCGCCCTTGGCGTTATGCGTTATTCGCCGCACATACCGATAGCCGTCATCCTGCGGATAAGATTTGTTGACACGCCTCATGTTCACAAATTCAAATGAGCCGTCATCCCGGGGACGCACAAGTTGCAGCCCCTGCCCGTATGTTCCCAGCCAAAGGTTACCTCGTGTATCGTAGCTGAAGTCATATATCGTATCGCAATCCACATGACGGTTGGCCGGATACTGCCGCATATAGTGCTGAACGTCGCCGCCGGGCCGCATCACATACAGGCCGTCGCCCTTGGTGCCGACCCATACATTGTCGTCCTTGTCGCTATACATCGCATACACTTTATCCGAGAAATTGACAGGTACCTGACTCAGCGACAGGCGCCCGTTACCATCCCCGGCAGACTGATACTCGAGATAGCCGCGCAACTTACCGTCGGGAGCGTAATTGGCTATCACCCCCTTGGCCGAACCGGCAAGCAGCGACCCGTCGGCCATAGTGAGCAGCGATCGTGTTTCCTGATTCTTATCCACAGGGATGTTACGGAAGTTCTGATATTTGAAATTGATCAGCGACAATCCGTGGGCCGATATCACCCACAGGTTCTTGTTGTCATCGATAAAGAATTTCTCCACCTCGGGCAGCGCCGTATATTTGAGCAACGGCGACACTATATGACTCGGCACAAGCTCGTGAGTGGACTCGTCAAAATATACAAAGCGGCCCTCCTGCGGCGCCATCCATACCGTACCATAATTGTCCTCGATGAAAAACGGCCACACAAAGGTTGTGTGGTTCTTGTCGACCGAAGAACTCACAACAGGAAACACGGGTCTTGAATCACCTGTGGCATAGGCTATCCGCTTGTCGCCGGTAAAGATCCATCCCCGGCGCGACGAGTCGACATTGATGTTGGCAACACCTGCCGGTATATCATACAGTGACCACTTATGTTGCTTTAAGTTATATACCGCATAACCGCGGGAGGTGCCGGCTGCGATATGCGAATCATCAAGCGAGGCAATGCAGTTTACCTTGCCGAAATTGTCAAGCGCCGGGAGTTCGCGCAACTGCTTCCCTTCGCGGCAGACGTAGAAATGTCCTGTACGGCCTACAAGATAGGTTTCTTCGCCGACTGATGTTACTCCGATTATACGCCCCGGCACACGTGTGTCGCCTTTGGCAGACATAGCTACTTTGTCGGTTAGTATCCAGTAATGGCGCGCGCCGTCATCGACTATGTCGATAAAGCGGCCGGCGCCGGGCACTACTTCACCTATACCCTTGATACTGATGCTATACTTGCCTGCATCGCCTGTGTAATCGATGATCACCAACTCAGATCCTGCGCGGTTACTTACATACAGACGTTCCGGTGTCCTGTAAAAGTCGGCGGCATCAAATGCATCAGCTCTGGCGGAATCAGCCGACATGCTTTTGAGGCTCCTGAATTTCCCCACAGGGTTGTCGAGCACGTTAATTTTATGATCGTATGTGATAAGCCAGATGTTGCCGAGCGAGTCGGGCATGAGCCTCAGAATACGGTTGGTGCTTAGCTCACCATTCTGAGGACTGCTGCGGAAAGTAAAGAAACGATAACCGTCGTAAAACGACAGACCGTTCCATGTACCTATCCATATAAGCCCGTTGTCATCCTGTATAATGGAGGAGATGCTGTTGGAAGGCAGCCCGTCGCGCACATTGAACGTGCGGGCATTGTGGCCCGGATTAGCCAATGATACCACATATATTAATAATATTAGTACCAGTATTATCGATAGTCGGCGCCTTAGCAGGTGTGATCTCATGGTTTTTGGTTGTGATATAAGGATTTTCGTACCAAAGTTAAACATTTTTTCTATCTCGTCCAAAAAATTAACACTTTTCTTGAAAATATTCCTTAAATTTGCTCCGTGCTACTTTTACTTGGTTCACGCTATGGGTGAAAGAAATTCAGAAATGCTTGAAATGTTTATTTTGCTCCATTATCCGACAATTTTTGCTCCTATGATACGCGGTATTCTTACAAAATTTGCATTGCCAATTTACAAAATCGCATAAATATAAACCTAAATCTATAACCAAAAATGTGCAAAAAGCTTTCTAACTTCCTACTGCTTAGCCTAATAGGTTTTGCATCCTGCACACAGGCCGCTGACGAACCCGTTCAGCAGCTCACGCCTGATGCGCCTGATGGCATGCATACGGTTGAAATGTCGCTTTCACGTGCCGCAATTACCGATTTCGAGGCGGCCGGAATCGACAAGTACACCATCTACGTCTACAAAATCGAGCGGAAGACCTCGACTCTCCACACCGAAAAAGAAGTAAGTGTGAACGATGAGAGTGTCAGCCTCTCGCTGCCTCTCGGCGAACAGTTTCAGGCTTTTGCCGTCGCCAATGCCGGCTCGGTGACAGGCAAGGAAACTTTCGAGACTATCACGCTCAGCATAGATCCGTTTGTCGACAAAGCGGTATGGATGTCGTCGCCTGTTAAATTCGCTTCAGACAAATCAGTGTCGACTATCGCCCTGCCCTTGCAGCGTGTGGTATCGCGCGTCGATTTCGTTCCGGCTGAAACACCCGAGGAGCTTGCCACCCAGACCTCATTCGACAAACTCACCCTCTCGTTCACCAACACCGCCATATCTTATAAGGTGAGCGGCGGCGTGGCCGAAGCTTATACCCTCACAGCCGAGACTGATGCGTCCAAGGGATATAAAGCCTCGTTCTACACATTCGAGACATCAAGCATCGGCGAGGAATCAATGCTCGACATCACATACAGCAAAGGCGGTAATGTGGTGAACACCTCGGCCGGCTCGCTCGAGACAGGCGTTCGATACGCAGCCAACAATCTGTACACAATGTCGGTACCCGTACTCAGCGCCGATTTCGTGCAGACACCATGGACTACAATGTCGCGCTCGCCCCGCAAGTCTGTAATCACAGTGACCAAAACTTCATTACAATAATCTGCCATGAAGACAATATTCAAACTTAGCCTTGTGGCAGTCGCCGCGCTGGCCTCGCTTGCCTCATGCAAGGAAGAAGAGGTGTACGACTCTTCTATCACCCGCGAGCTGACAATGACGCTCGACGGCGAACCCTGGAACATATATTACGGCACAAGCAATCTGCCGCTGTTCGTATATAACAGCAACGGCGATTACTATGCCAACTACTCGACCTCGTACCGGTTCTCGCTGCCCGACGGCAGTTATAAGGTACTCGCCACCAATCAGGCCGACTATCTTACACCTCCCACCAATCTCAATGATCAGGTGATAGAGCAGGATATCGAGGCAAAGAAGACATTTGCTATCTCCGACCCCGTTGATTACACCCCGGGCAATCCGATGTCGCTTGCCCTGAAGACACGTACAGGCATGTTGCGCCTGCGCGCCCTCGACACCAAGGCCGACAAGAGCTACTCGATAATTCACGCCATCATCACCACTCCGGTCGTAGCCTATCATGTAGGTGAAGCCGGCCCGGTGACCGGTGAGCCCATCCGCATCGACCGCTATAAGGAAACCGCCGGCGGTGGTGTGGGCTACACCGAGGACATGTACTTCATCGGCAGCGAGACCGATCAGCTCAACGTCACCATCGAATACCTCGACGCCGACAGCAATGTCGTCAACACCAAGCCTTTTGCCGAAGGCTTCACAGTCAAGCCAAACGAGCTTACCGAGGTATCGTTCAACCTCAACAATGCCGATGAGCCCGTCATCATCAACTATGATGTATATGTAGGCCAGCTCAACTGGCGTCAGAACGATGTATTCCCCTCTGTCAAGGTCGACGTTCCCGAAGGTTATACTTATGTTGAACCCGGCGCAAACCTCAACACAGTATTTACAGAGCAGATGGCCGACGCTTCGGTTGACGAAATCAAGATATTCCTCAAGGCCGGCGCATCTTACTCGCTCTCCGACCGCACACTCGAAGGCTGCACCAAGCCATTCACGTTCATGGGTCAGAATCCCGGCTACGGCCAGCAGCTCGCCTCGCTGTCGCTCGTGAACATCACTATGGAGGGCGATATCGACGAAATCCGCTTCGAGAATCTCCAGCTCAGGCCCTCCAAGGACCGCATCTTCAACCTGCGCAATCAGAAGTTCCACGTCGGCACAATAGCATTCGTCAACTGCGCCATCAGCAACTGGAGCGGCTCCATCTGGGCCAACACCGCCGCTGCCGACAATGAACAGATAGTCGACAACGTGGTAATGGACAACTGCCGCCTCACCCTGATCACCACTTCAGGCTGCCTGTGGAACAATACCACACGCCGCATTGCCCCGATTTACAACTGGAAGTTCACCAACACCCTGTTCCACGGCCGCAACTTCGGCACACGCAACGCCATCATGACCGGCCTCAGCAAGATTACCGGCGACATCACCGTACTTGTCGAGGGCTGCACATTCATCGATACCCGCGGCACCGACTGCGTATACTTCGACATCGACGGCGCTGCCGCAACCTCGACCAAGGTAACCGTGCGCAACAACGTCGTCACCGGCAGCAAGTCGGGTTCAGGCACATGGTTCAAGTTCGGCAAGACCACTTCGATCGAGGCCTCGGGCAATACCCGCACCAAAGGCTTTGAGATGAAAGCATGGGGTGTCGACGCTCCCGCCGAATCCGACAAGACATACAACGACATCCTAAGCCAGTTCAACCTCTAAACCAAAAAATCCATGAAACCAATCAATAAAATATTCATGGTGATCTGCATGCTCGTTGCCGCATTGGCGGCAACGGCGCAGACCGCCACCGTCACCGGTGTCGTGCTCGACGCCGAGGGCCCGCTGCCCGGCGCTTCAGTGTACGTGCTGGGTACCCAGAATGCTGTTGTCACCGACTTTGACGGTAACTTCACACTGGCTAATGTAGATGCCGCCAAGGCTGTCCTCAAGGTCAGCTACGTAGGCTACGAGGACAAAGAGGTCAAACTCGAAGGCCGCACCTCGGGTATCGAGATTTTTATGGAAGCCAACAACACCATGCTCGAGGAAATGGTGGTGATCGGTTACGGCACACAGAAGCGCGGTAACCTCACCGGCTCGCTCTCATCGATCGAAGCATCGGCCATCGAGCGCGTCCCGGTCGCCAACGTCGGCGAGGCAATCATCGGCCGTATGCCCGGTGTGCAGGTTACAACCCCCGACGGCTCGCCCGACGCCGAGGTAACAGTCCGCGTCCGCGGCGGCGGCTCAATCACTCAGAGCAACGAGCCGCTCGTACTTATCGACGGCTTTGAAGGCTCGCTCAATGATGTGCCCGCTACCGATGTCGACAACATCCAGGTACTTAAGGATGCCGCCTCCACAGCCATCTATGGTGCCCGCGGCGCCAACGGTGTTGTGCTCGTGACTACCAAGCGCCCCAATGAAGGCCGCTCCACGATCAACATCAACGCATACGTGCAGACCAAAGAGCTCTCCAACAAGATCGACGTCATGAAGCCTTACGACTTCGTATGGGCCAACTACGAACGTGTGGCTCCCAAGGGCTCAAGCGCACGCAACGGCTTTGCCAACAACTTCGGCCAGGCTTACGAGCGCTACATCTATCAGGGCTACGAAGGCTACGACTGGCAGGATATCATCTTCGGCACACACCCCGTATCGTGGAGTGTCGACGGATCGATCACCGGAGGCAACGACAAGGCCAAATACAAACTCAGCTTCATGCACCAGGACCAGCCCTCGGTTATGCCCGACAACGGCCTTGTGCAGAACAACCTCAACTTAAACCTCAATCTCAACCTCTTCTCGTTCCTCTCGGTTGAATTCCGCAACCGCTACATGAACAAGACCCTCAGCGGCCGCGGCACAGAAGGTGTAGGCCTGCTGACTTCTCTGCAGGAACGCTCAACAAACGGCCTGCAGGACTTTACCTCGGCTCCTGACAATCCCGAACTCGTCGATCCCGACGACCTCGCAGTCACCTACCACTACGATCCTCTTGAAAACAACCGCCGCTTCTACCGCCACCGCTACTCATGGTTGCTCAACACCGGCGGTGCCCTCAACTGGAACATCATCAAGGGCATGACTCTCCGCAACGAGTTCACATGGGAAAAATTCTATCAGGATGACCGCCAGTTCAACGCCGCCAACTCCAACAGCGCGTCACGTACTTACGGTCCTAACCTCACCGAGAAAGAAGACCACCGCACCAAGTGGCAGCTCACCAATACCCTCAACTACAACTTCGACCTGAACGACAACCATTCGTTCCAGCTGATGGTAGGTCAGGAGATGAAGCACCAGGGCACACACAACACCCGCGTGTATATAGGCCACTTCCCCGAAAACATCGATGCCGAAAAGGCTTTCGACAACTTCGCCCTCGGCACACCGCTGAGCAATACATCCGAGACACCGTCGCCCGTGCGCATCTTCTCGATCTTCGGCCGTGTCAACTACAGCTACGCAGACCGCTACCTCGCGACTGTGACGCTACGCGCCGACGGCAGCTCTAAGTTCTCGCGCGGCAACCGCTGGGGCTACTTCCCCGCAGTCGCTCTCGCATGGCGTGCCTCCAACGAGGCTTTCCTCAAGGATATCACATGGCTCTCCAACCTCAAGCTCCGCTTCTCCTATGGTCATTCCGGTAACGACCGCATCGACTCCGACCTGTTCCTGAAGATGTACAAACTCGGCGACGTGGCCAAGTCGGCCGGCTGGGGCGAACAGCAGAACTACTTCTACGACTTCAACCTCAAGTACCCGGTCAACCCGAAGGTTAAATGGGAAACAACCATCACCCGCAACATCGGTATCGACTACGGCTTCTTCAACGAACGCCTCAACGGCTCGCTCGACTTCTACTGGAACACCACCAAGGACCTCCTGCTCGCCACACAGATTCCCGGTGACACCGGCTTCACCACCATGCTCACCAACATCGGCCAGACATCCAACAAGGGTATCGAGCTCAACGTCAACGGCTATATCATCGAAACCAAAGACTGGACTCTCGGCGCCAACTTCAACATCGGCTTCAACCAGGGCAAGATTGACAAGCTCGCCGGCAATGAAGAGGCATTCTACGCCGAGGCCAACCGTGTTGACGTAAACAGCGACGTATACTGGTATCGCGTGGGCGCCCGCATGGGTACTATCTTCGGTTATGTCAACGACGGCTTCTACCGTGTCGAGGACTTCAACTATGATGAGGTAGCCAACACATACACCCTCAAGCCCGGAATCGTCGACTCGTCGCTTCTTGCAGGCAACGTACAGCCCGGTTCGCCCAAGTTCAAGAAACTCACCGACGACCCCAACGACCCCAACCGTTATATCCTCACCGCCGACGACCGCAAGATCATCGGTGAGACCTCCCCGAAGGTATCGGGCGGCTTCGGTATCAACGCCACCTGGAAGGGCTTCGACCTCAATGCATTCTTCAACTTCATGGCCGGATTCGACGTGATCAACCTCAATAAGATCAACCTCGCCATGGTACCCTCCAATACCAACGACTACCGCAACCTCTCCGAGGAATTCACCGGCATGTACCGTCGCTGGGACGATATGGGCAACGACCTCTACCGCAAGCCCGACCAATGGGCCGAGTTCAACAAGAACGCCACCACATGGAACCCCTCCAACATCTCCAAGTCGTACATCTCGACATACGGTGTAGAAGACGGCTCGTTCCTGCGCCTGCAAACCCTCACCATCGGCTACACGCTGCCAAAGAACATCCTCAAGATGCTCGGCATGACCAAATGCCGTGTATATGCCACCGGATACAATCTTTTCACAATCACCGGTTACAGCGGCTACGATCCAGAGGTTAACATCGGTCAGGGCCTTACCCCGAATATCGACTACAATCTGTATCCCCGCAGCCGTACATACACATTCGGCGTTCAGCTCTCCTTCTAATCCCATAAACCAGACAAAAACATGAAAACCCTTTTCATAAAGCATATCTCGGCCGCTGCACTCGCTATCGGAGCCTGCGTGTCGCTCGCGTCCTGCGAGGATTTCCTGGACGTGTCGCCCGAATCGTCGTTCACTACCGATGAGATATTCTCCTCCGAGACAGAAACAAAGGCTATGATGGGCTCGATATATTCGAAGCTCACCGACCGCAATCTCTACGGTCTTGCCCTCCCATATACCTTCGCCACCAACACCGACGTGGAAATGAAAGCCAACGGCAATCAGATCTCGACATCGGGCAACGGCGATGATGTTAACTGCTTCGACGTCCGCTCGCTGTGGGCCTCGCTCCGCAATACATGGAACAGCGCCTACTCGGCCATCAACTATTGCAACGATTTCATTGAGAACATGGAGAAGTCGCCACTGTTCTCTACCGAAGTAGCCTCATCGGGTCCCACCGAGATGCAGCAGATGTACGGAGAGGTGAAATGCCTGCGCGGCCTGCTCTACCTCGACCTTATCCGCACCTGGGGCGATGTAGTGTACCGCACTCACTCGACCGAGGCGTCCGAAACCCTCTACGCCGAGGGCACAACCTCGCGCGACGAGATCTATTCGAACCTCATCGAAGACCTCCGCGATGCAGAGAAGTATATGAAGTACGCCTCTCAGCTCGAAGAAGGCGTTGAGCGCGCCTCACGCGAATACTGTCAGGCTCTCATCGGCCAGCTTGCCCTCTACCGCGGCGGATACTCGCTGCGTCCCGGCGGCACAGTCGGTGTGATGGAACGCCCCGCCGACTATCTCGAATATTACCGGATTGCCAAGGAGTATCTCGGCAAGGTAATCACCGAGGGGCATCACAGCCTCGATCTTGAGAGTTTCGAGACAATGTGGATCAACGAATGCAACTGGAGCGTACTCAACAACGGCGATGTTATCTTCGAAATCCCCATGCTCAAGGAATACTCCGGCTCGCTCGGCTATAACATCGGCATGGTTATCGGCTACGACTCCGACAATCCCACCCACAACTTTGGACAGGGCCGCAACAACTGCAGCCTCTGCGGTCTGTATCCCTTCACATTCGATCCCCGCGACCTTCGTCTTGACATCACTTGCGTACCCTACAGCTACGATGTCAATCTCAATCAGACCGTAGCGCTCGGCAAGAGCTGCGTATCGGGCTGGAACATCGGCAAGTGGAGCAAACTATATATGAAATCTACCATGACCGGCTACGGCGACAACACCGGTATCAACGCCATACGCATGCGCTATGCCGACGTACTGCTCATGTACGCCGAGGTCGAGAACGAGCTCAACGGTCCCACAACATCGGCCAAGGATGCCCTCAAGACCGTACGCCGCCGCGCATTTGCCGCAGCTGACCGTGCCGAAATGGTTGAAGACTACGTAGACGCTCTCGGCACCCGTGAAGACTTCTTCCAGGCAATTATGAACGAACGTGCTTGGGAATTCGGCGGTGAAGGCGTGCGCAAGTACGACCTCGCCCGCTGGAACAAGTATGGCGAGACACTTGTCAACCTCTATAACAAATTCACTGACTGGGGCAAGCGTGCCCAGGGCCAGGGAGTCCTCGGCGATGTCCGCGACCAGGTTTACTGGCGCGAAGTTCCCAATCCCGCCGATCCCTCCCGCACTGTCATCGAGTTCAAGGGCCTCAAGGAATACGGCGAAAACATCGGCGATCACCCTGCATCGGAAGGCTGGAAGAACATCCAGAAATATGCCAACCAGTGGTGGGACCGCAACAAGGAAACCGATGAATGGGAAGTGCATGACGACGTGAAGTGGAGCTTCCGCGGCTTTATCAACTACAACAACGCTTCGAGTGTACAGCCTACCGACCCCGTCCGTTACATCATGCCCTACCCCGTCGAAGTAATCACTTCGCACCGCGGTTCCATCAAGCAGAAGTACGGTTATCAATAATCCCTATAATTGATTACACAAAATGAAACTCAATATATTCAAGACTCTCGCTGCCGCCGCAGTTGCCGTAATGGCAATCACCGGCTGTACCGATGACAAATACACCAACCGCGGTGACCTGTTCCAGCCCCGCTTCGCCACTTCGCCCGAAGTGACCGTGTCCAACAACAACGACATCGCGCTTATATGGTACAAGGTCAATGACGCCGTATCCTATACCATACAGATCTTCGAGGACGGCTACTACCAGCGCCTGTTCATGGAGATGGAGACCATCGAACCGTTCGTAGTAATCGAAGACCTCCCGTATGCTTCGCGTTTCTATGTTCGTGTTCGTTCCAACGCCAAGAATCCAGAGAACAACTCCCAGTGGGCCCGCTGCGACTTCACTACCGAAGCCCGTCCCGACTATGCACACATCCTTCAGGGTGTGTCCAAGACTGAGATCGAAGACAACTCGGCCATCATCCGCTGGGTAGTTGATGCCGAGAATCCTGTCGACTCGTTCAGTGTTGTTCCCACAATGAATCCTGAACTTCCCTCGATCACCGGCTACCTGTCGCAGGAAGCGCGTGAGACCGGCGAGATGAAGGTAGCCGACCTCAAGGCTTCGACCCTCTACACTGTCAATATCTACGACACATCCAAGCCCCGCAAGTACGACAAGCCCTACAACTCTGTGACATTCCGCACCACCGGTCCCGCTGCAAAGGTTGTAGAAGTGGATATCACTGACAACCTGTCGGATATCCTGCTGGCCAACAACGATGACCCCGACATTCCCGAAGGCACCGAATATCAGCTTCTCGGCGGTACGACCTACACAATTACGCCCTTCCCCATCAAGAAAGGCTTCGCAATCGTAGGTCCCACCGACGACACCCGTCCCGTACTCGTTATCAACGGCACATGGAGCGTATACAGCGGCGCTTACCTCGCTTCGCTCACATTCCAGAATGTCGAGGTACGTAACGGAGCAATCAACCAGTACTTCATGAACTGCTCCAATCCCTTTACTATCGAGAACGTAAGCTTTACCAACTGTGTGTTCCGCAGCATCAACCGCGGCTTCTGGCGCCACCAGTCGTCCAACGTAAAGAAAGTCGACGCCATCGAGATCGACAACTGCTGGTTTGACCAGTGCGGCTGGCAGGGCAGCACCTACGGCACATTCAACTTCGGCTCGGCCGGTAAG
The DNA here is from genome assembly GCA_017624155.1 of Muribaculaceae bacterium. Lineage (GTDB taxonomy): Bacteria > Bacteroidota > Bacteroidia > Bacteroidales > Muribaculaceae > CAG-873. The sequence goes on from JAGANS010000036.1 coordinate 117,015, forward strand.
GGCGAGATCGGCGCATACGACCAGATAGGTGCGATAACCATCCGCAACACCACATTCAGCCGCGGCGGCTATCAGCAGGATCCCACATGGGGCTGGGGCAACCTTATCAACCACAGCACCACCTCTACCTCGATCGACCTTACAGTCGAGAATGTCACCTTCTATGATTTCTGCGTCAACAACCGTCTGATCGACATCTCCAACACCGAGCATTCGACAGTCACCATCCGCAACGTGATCGTAGCTTCTCCCATGGGCGAACTCATCGCAACCGGTTCGGGCACACGCGCCACATACGACAACAACTATGTGACCTCCGACTATAAGCTCGGCGGCAGCAAGATCCGCGCAACCGAACTCGGTATCCCGGCCACCGACCTCTTCCAGAATCCTGAAAACGGTGATTACACCATTAAAGATCACTCATCGCTCGTTTACCTCACACAGGCAGGCGACCTTCGCTGGATTGAATAATGATGCATTCTCTTAAGACAATCGCTCTGTCAGCCACCATTCTTCTCGGAACATGTCCCGGCCTTTTGGCCGAGGACTATGTTTCGGAGGTTTGGGTGGCGGACCTCGGTAACGGCAAATATAAGAACCCGATTATCAACGCCTACTACTCCGATCCCGACGTTATACGCGTCGGCAACGACTACTACCTCACGGCATCGAGCTTCACCAACATCCCGGCCCTTCCGATCCTGCACTCGCGCGATCTGGTTAACTGGGAGATTGTAAACTACGCCGTGAATAAACTGCTGCCTGCCGACTACTTCAACGAAGCCCGTCACGGCGACGGTGTATGGGCTCCGGCAATACGCTACCATAACGGCGAATATTACATCTACTGGGGCGACCCCGACCGTGGCGTCTATATGGTTAAGACCAAGGATATTCTCGGCGACTGGGAGGATCCGGTGCTTGTATATGCCGCCAAGGGCATAATCGACACCTGCCCTCTGTGGGACGAAGACGGCAAGGCCTATCTCGTAAACGGATGGGCACGCAGCCGCGGCGGTCTCAACGCTCTGCTCACTGTCACAGAGATGGCTCCGGATGGCAAAAGCCTTATCGGCGACCCTGTCGCAGTATATGACGGCCTGCCCGACGGTAATCATACCGTGGAAGGCCCCAAGTTCTACAAAAAGGACGGATACTATTATATCCTTGCACCGGCAGGCGGCGTGGCTACAGGATGGCAGCTTGCGTTCCGCTCCAAATCGCCTTATGGCCCCTATGAGGTGAAAACCGTCATGGCACAGGGCGACAGCCCTGTCAACGGTCCTCATCAGGGCGGCTGGGTCGACACACCCGCCGGCGAAGACTGGTTCATCCACTTCCAGGACAAGGGTGTCATAGGTCGTGTAGCCCACCTCAACCCGGTAAAATGGGTCGACGGGTGGCCTGTAATCGGCGAGGACAAGGATGGTGACGGATGCGGCACTCCGGTAACGGAATACCGCAAGCCCAAGGTTGCCGAAAAGGTGGCAATCCACACACCGGTCGAATCCGATGAGTTCAATACCCTCGAGCTCGGCAAACAGTGGCAGTGGTTTGCCAACTATCAGCTTCCTTTCGGATTCACTACCCCTTACGGATATTACCGCCTGTACGGTCATACCGTAGCTCCTGAGTTTGTGAACATGCGCGAGGTTCCAAACATCCTCACACAGAAATTCCCCAATGATACTTTCACCGCCACAGCCAAGGTAACCGTATCAGCCACACAGGACGGCCAGCAGTCGGGTCTAATCGTCATGGGCCGCGACTATGCACGCCTGTCGGTTGAAAAAGCAGGCGACGAATTTATAATCAAGATGATCGAATGTCTCAAAGCCGACAAAAACAAGCCCGAGACAGCCGAAACCATCACGGCCCTGAAGCCCACCCGTATCAACGGCGAGGGCGGACGTGCCTCGATGGATCTTGATATATGGCTTCGCGTCAAGGTAGGCAAGGACTATCAGTGCACATTCTCATACAGCCTCGACGGTAAGAAATTCACCCCCTGCGGCAAGCCGTTCACGGCACGCGAGGGCCACTGGATCGGCGCCCGCGTAGGCTTCTTCAGCATCGAACCCGCCGGCAAGAACCGCGGATGGATGGACATTGACTGGTTCAGAATAACTAAATAATATTATCGGCACGGGGAGTTGTATGCGCCTGCGCTACGACTCCCCGCTTTCTTTTCGTCTTTCATAATACACACAAACAAACCATGGTAAACTTTTCGCTTGAAGGCAAAGTAGCCCTCGTTACCGGTGCCGCGTACGGCATCGGGCTTGCCATCTCCCGCGCTTTTGCCGAGGCAGGCGCCAAAATAGTGTTCAACTGCTCGCGTCAGGAAACCGTCAACCGCGGACTCAAGGCTTATAAGGAACTCGGCATCGATGCCAAGGGCTATCTCTGCGACGTAACCGACGAGGAGGCTGTCAAGGCCATGGTGGCCGACATTGAGAAGACCGTCGGCACAATCGATATTCTTGTCAACAACGCAGGCATCATCAAGCGCATCCCCATGGAGGAAATGGCCGTCGAGGATTTCCGCCGCGTAGTAGACGTAGACCTTGTGGCACCGTATATCTGCGCCAAGGCCGTTATCCCCGGCATGATTAAGAAGGGCCACGGCAAGATCATCAACATCTGCTCGATGATGAGCGAGCTGGGCCGCGAGACAGTCAGCGCTTACGCAGCCGCCAAGGGCGGTCTAAAAATGCTCACCCGCAACATCTGCTCGGAATACGGCGAACACAACATCCAGTGCAACGGTATTGGTCCGGGCTACATTGCCACCGAGCAGACCGCTCCGCTGCGCGAGCGTCAGCCCGACGGCAGCCGCCACCCCTTTGACAGCTTCATCATATCCAAGACTCCGGCAGGCCGCTGGGGCACACCCGAGGATCTGATGGGGCCTGCCGTGTTCCTCGCATCCGACGCCTCCGACTTTGTCAACGGTCAGATACTGTATGTTGACGGCGGCATACTGGCCTACATCGGCAAACAGCCCAAGTAATGGAATCAGTATTCTCGTATATCATAGGCCTCGGCGCGGCCGTGATGATGCCGGTGATATTCACCATACTCGGTGTATGTATCGGCATCAAGGCGGGCGATGCTCTCAAATCAGGCCTCAAGGTTGGCGTGGGCTTCGTGGGCCTGTCGATCGTGACAGCCCTGCTTACATCGGCTCTCGGGCCGGCCCTCAACACCGTTGTCGACATTTACGACCTGCAGCTGCACGTCTTCGACATGGGCTGGCCGGCAGCCGCCGCGGTGGCCTACAACACGGCCGTCGGCGCATTCATCATTCCCGTATGCCTCGGCGTCAACATCCTGATGCTGCTCACCAGGACTACACGCACCGTCAACATCGACCTGTGGAACTACTGGCACTTCGCCTTCATCGGAGCCGTGATCTACTTTGCCTCCGACTCGCTGGCATGGGGCTTCTTCGGCGCCGTCATCTGCTACATCATCACTCTGATTCTCGCCGACCTTACGGCTAAGAAATTTCAGCGCTTCTACAAGGACATGGACGGCATATCCATCCCGCAGCCTTTCTGCGCCGGCTTTGTACCCTTCGCCTGGGCTATAAACAAGGGACTCGACAAGATTCCGGGCATAAACAGGCTCGAAATCGATGCAGAGGGCATGAAAAAGAAATTCGGTCTGCTCGGCGAACCATTGTTTCTCGGTGTCATCGTCGGCGTGGCAATCGGCTGCCTCACCTGCGCATCATGGGCCGAGATTGTCGACCGGATCCCCTACATCCTGGGCCTCGGCATCAAGATGGGCGCCGTCATGGAGCTAATTCCGCGCGTAACGGTGCTCTTCATCGAGGGCCTCAAGCCCATCAGCGACGCCACCCGCAGCCTTATCGCCCGCAAGTTCAAGGGCGCCGACGGCCTCAATATCGGCATGAGTCCGGCCCTTGTCATCGGCCACCCCGCCACGCTTGTGGTGTCACTGCTCCTTATTCCGGTCACATTGTTCCTCGCAGTAGCGCTGCCCGGCAACCAGTTTCTGCCGCTGGCATCGCTCGCCGGAATGTTCTATGTGTTCCCGCTCGTATTGCCGTTCACCAAGGGCAATGTATTCAAGACATTCATCGTAGGGCTCGTAGTCATGGTCCTGGGACTCTACATGGTGACCAATCTCTCCGGATGGTTCACCCTCGCCGCCAAGGACGTGTATAATATCACCGGCGACTCGGCCGTGGCCATTCCCGACGGCTTCAGCGGCGGCAGCCTCGACTTTGCAGGCAGCCCGCTGGCCTGGATTATCTTCCAATGCACCGAAAATCTGAAATGGATCGGCGCCGGCATCCTCGTAGCAGTCACAGCCGGCATGATGTGGTGGAACCGCGTGCTCATAATCCGCAATGCCGCAGCCATGCAGAAAGCCGACTCAACCGAAATACAGACAACCGAATAAACTATTATGAAAACAGCAATCATATCAATCGCATTATCCGTCATGTGCGCCTTTGCGACAAATGCCCGCACCAACTATACAATACTGCGGGCCTGCCATCCCGACGACGTGAAGCACTACGACACCGAGCAACTGCGCTCGCACTTCATGATGCCCCGGGTCATGGAAGAGAACGTCATCAACCTCACCTACTCGATGTACGACCGCATCATCTACGGCGGTGTAGTCCCCGTAGGACAGACCGTGGAGCTCGAGACAATCGATCCTCTCAAGGCCGACTACTTCCTTGAGCGCCGCGAACTCGGTGTCATCAATATAGGCGGCGACGGCATCGTCAGCGTCGACGGCAAGGATTACGAACTCGGCTTCAGAGACGCCCTCTATGTGGGCCGCGGCAACAGGAATGTGACATTCCGCAGCAAGGATGCCGCCAACCCGGCCCGGTTCTACCTCAACTCCACCCCGGCCCACAAGGGATACAAGACCCAGCTCATCACCATCGACGGCCGCAAGGGCTCAATCAAGGCCAACCGCATCAAGGCCGGTTCGCTGGAGGAATCCAACGACCGCATCATCAACCAACTCATCACCAACAACGTGCTTGAGGAAGGCCCCTGCCAGCTGCAGATGGGCCTCACCGAGCTGATGCCCGGATCTGTATGGAACACCATGCCCGCCCACACCCACGACCGCCGCGTGGAGTGCTACTTCTACTTCAACGTACCCGAGGGCAACGCCATCTGCCACCTGATGGGCGAGCCGCAGGAGAACCGCCTGATATGGCTTCACAACGAACAGGCCGTGATGTCGCCCGAATGGAGCATCCACGCCGCAGCCGGAACATCCAACTACATGTTCATCTGGGGCATGGGAGGCGAAAACCTCAACTACGGCGACATGGACAAGGTCACTTACCTTGAAATGAAGTAAACATCTTCGCAAGTATTTTGGACGTATTTGAAACCTTAGTAGAAAAATCCGTGCTATCTTTGCATCCGGATAACTACACAAAATACATCCGCACTTTTCTCTCCTGATAAAACAATCAGAGATCATCAAATGGAAAACGAATTCAAAGAAGTATCGGAAAGCTATACTCTTGCCGAGGCCGTGCGCGAGGCTCAGCGTTGCCTGCACTGCAAAGTGCCGTCGTGCAAGAAGGGCTGCCCGATAAGCAATGACATACCCGACTGGATAGCAGAGCTTGCCAAGGGCAACTTCGGCAACTCTATGAAGATTATCCACGGCCGCAGCAATCTGCCCGCCGTGTGCGGCCGGGTATGCGCCCACGAACGCCAATGCGAGGGCAACTGCGTGCTCGGCAAGAAGGGCGCACATATCAATATCGGCAAACTCGAGCGCTTCGTTGCCGACTTTGACTCAGAAGCCGGCCTCACTCACGAGGCCATACCCGAGAAAAGCCGCGGCAAAGTGGCCGTGATAGGCAGCGGGCCGGCCGGACTTACCATTGCCGGCGATCTGTCGCGTCAGGGCTTTGCCGTCGAGATATTCGAGATGGAGCCGGAACCCGGAGGCGTGCTGATGTTCGGCATCCCCGAATACCGTCTGCCCAAAGAAGTAGTACGCCGCGAAATCAAAAAAATCGAAAACCTCGGCGTAGTATTCCACCTCAACACCACCATCGGCGAGAATTTCACAATCGACGAACTCTTTGCCAAGGGGTTCGACGCCATATTTATGGGAACCGGCACAGGCGTTCCCAAGCGTCTGAATATCCCCGGCATCAACCATCCGGGCGTACGTCAGGCAATCCGTTTCCTGCGCCGCGTCAGCCTCTATGAGAGCGGTTTTATCGAACGCCGCGAAGTTATTGTCGGCGAAGGCGACAGGGTATTCGTGATAGGCTGCGGCAACACAGCCATGGATGCAGCCCGCTCGGCCATCCGCATGGGCGCAGCCGAGGTGACTGTAGTATATCACCGCACCATCAATGAAATGAGCGCACTGCGCGCCGAATACGACGATGCAGTGGCCGAGGGCGTTAAGTTCATGTGGCAGTCATCGATTACAGAAATAGAAGGAAGCGACGGGCCGAAACTCAAATCCGTGACAATACAGACCGCCGACGAAAAGATCACCGTACCGGCAGAACACGTGATACAGGCTGTCGGAAGCGTTCCGGCCGCCCGTATTGTCTCTACTACCAAGGGCATCGAGGTGGATGACAAAGGGTATGTGCTCACCCGCGAGACACCATACGGCATGACTACACGTCCCGGTGTATTCGCCGGCGGCGATGTGACAAACCGCCCGGCAACAGTGGTACACGCAATGCAGGATGCCAAACAGGTGGCCGAAGGCATCGCCAAATATATCGATGCCATCAAATTAATGGAAATAATAAACAAATAGCTCATAATCAACTCACAATGGCAAAAGTAATCACACTCGGCGAAATCATGCTTCGCCTTTCACCCGCAGGATGCCATCGCTTCGTCCAGGTCGACAACTTCGACGTCATCTGGGGCGGCGGCGAGGCCAACGTAGCTGTAAGCTGCGCCAACTATGGCCACAATGCATTCTTCGTATCGAAACTTCCCAAGCACGAGATCGGTCAGGCCGCGCTCAACGCCCTGCGCCGCTATGGTGTACACACCGACTACATTGCCCGCGGCGGCAACCGCGTGGGCATATATTACTGCGAGACCGGCGCATCTATGCGCCCGTCCAAGGTTATCTACGACCGCGCCGGCTCGGCTATCGCCGAAGCAGACCCCGAGGACTTCGACTTCGATGCTATAATGGAAGGCGCCGACTGGTTCCACTGGAGCGGCATCACCCCGGCTATCTCCGACAAGGCAGCCGAACTCACCCGTCTCGCCTGCGAGGCAGCCAAGCGCCACGGTGTCACTGTATCAGTCGACCTCAACTTCCGCAAGAAACTATGGACGAGCGAAAAAGCCCAGAGTATCATGCGCCCTCTTATGAAGTATGTCGACGTATGCATCGGCAATGAGGAAGACGCCGAACTCTGCCTCGGCTTCAAGCCCGATGCCGATGTCGAAGGCGGCAACACCGATGCCGAAGGCTACAAGGGAATCTTCAAGGCCATGTCCAAGGAATTCGGCTTCAAGTATGTTGTATCAACCCTCCGCGAATCTTTCTCGGCCACACACAACGGATGGAAGGCCATGATTTTCAATGGTAATGAATTCTACGAATCCAAGCGCTACGACATCAATCCCATCATCGACCGCGTCGGCGGCGGCGACTCCTTCTCGGGCGGCCTTATCCACGGCCTTCTCACAATGGATAATCAGGCTGATGCTCTTGAATTTGCCGTTGCTGCTTCTGCGCTCAAGCACACCGTGCCCGGCGACTTCAACCTCGTGAGCGCCGATGAAGTGAAATCTCTCGCCGGTGGTAATGCCAACGGCCGTGTCCAACGCTAATCTCCTACCCTGAAATGGCAAAATTCGATAAACAGACCGTACTGGCCAAGATAGGCGCCACCGGCATGGTGCCCGTATTCTACCATAAGGACCTTGAGGTAGCCAAGCAAGTAGTCAAGGCTTGCTATGTAGGCGGCGTGCGCGCCTTTGAATTCACCAACCGCGGCGACTTTGCTCACGAAATATTCGGCGAACTGGTGAAATTCGCGGCTGTCGAGTGCCCCGAACTCGCACTCGGTGTCGGCTCTATTGTCGACCCGGCTACCGCTGCGCTGTATCTGCAGCTCGGCGCCAACTTTGTCGTAGGTCCGCTATTCAATCCCGAGATAGCCCGCGTATGCAACCGTCGCCTTGTAGCCTACACACCCGGCTGCGGCACAGTATCTGAAGTAGGCTTCGCTCAGGAAGCCGGCTGCGACCTGTGCAAGGTATTCCCCGGCGATGTTCTCGGCCCGAAATTCGTCAAGGGCCTGCTCGCCCCGATGCCCTGGTCAAAACTCATGGTCACCGGCGGTGTAGAACCCACCGAGGAGAACATCTCAGCCTGGATGAAAGCCGGCGTCTACTGCGTAGGCATGGGCTCAAAGCTCTTCCCCAAGGACAAAGTAGCCGCAAAGGACTGGCAATACGTCACCGACAAGTGTCGTGAAGCCCTTGCAATAGTGGCTGCCTGCCGCAAATAGTTTCTCCTACTCGTCAACAAGCTTTACTAAGCGAAGCCCCTGAAGGACATAACAGACTTTCAGGGGCTCTCACTTATGGAAATGTGATGACTTATCTTACTGCTGTCTTAACAGCCTTGCCGCCTGCCACGACAATGTATGCGCCCGGAGCGACGGGCAATGTGGCAGTGCCTCTCACAACAATATCACCGACAAGTGTGCCATCAATACGGTAGACTTTTGCATCGGTATCTCCTGCTACAACTATAGTATGACCGGAGACAAAGACACGCACATCGCTTTCTGATAACAATATATCGTCTACACCGTCGCTCTTAGCGAGAGCCTGTCCGCTGAATACAGCCTTGACAGGTTCACTCCACCTGAGCTTGAACAGATAATCGCCCTCAGATTCGACAACGCCGGCAGGATAAAATTCGTTGCCATTGCCAAATCCATAGTACGTGATATCCTCGTCGAGGTCATAGCTAAGATAACCGCTGTTGGCGATCATAGCCTCATTACCGGTATTGTCGGCCGGATACACCTCTATCTTTATCGAGCCGTCAGCTTTCATGTGCAATTCACCGGGATAAAGATGCATCAGATACCATATACCACCATTGCTCGAATATTCCAGTTCCGGAAATTCGTATTCGGTAGGATTACCTTGGTTCTCTATTACAATGGGATTGTCGGGATGTTCGCCAGGCTTTATATTTTCGCTTCCGAACCAGAACGACACATCATTGTCCTTATTTACAAGGCGTACCTCTAAATAATATGTATCCCCGGCCGAAGCGATGAAGTTAAGAGGCGATATCACACCTGTAATCCAGTCGACCTGAGGCTGTAAATAGTTGTCCTGACTGTTGCGATAAAGTGTGTATCCGCTTATCAGGCCTTCAAGACCGCCTTGTCCGAATGCCTGCATCAGATCTGTGGTGAGTGTGATGTTGAGATCAGTCGTCGGGCTGTATTTGTACCAGTACACGCCCGGACCTGCGCACAGATCTATTTCACCGTCGGTCTCTATCGCATTCGCCATGCATTCGCCATCACCATACTCTGTTTCGACAAGCGAGAAACGGGCACCTTCGGCCACCTCGGGGAATTTTATGGTAAACTGTCTATCCTTGTAGTTTGATACGCGGTATCCGTTTTCTGTCGGGAATACAATGCATCGGGGATTATAATCGTCATCGCGCAACATTTTTACCGAAGGCTCCGAACATCCGGCCACAGGATATATGTTAAGCCAACCATCAGCCGTACCGGTAAATCGGTAGTACTGCTGCTCGCCGGCAGTCATGATGTTTTCGCCTGCCACAGCATCAAACGGCCAATACGCAGTTTCACCCTGAGCGCCTTTTCTGATAGAAATAGTAAACGGGACCGAACAATCCTTATCAGTTGTTGTCCAAGTTACGATATAGCTTACGCCAGGCGACAATTCCGTATATCTTAATGATGTTTCGCCTTTGGCCACATATCTGGCACCAAGCGATCTGTCGCTTAACATCACCGAAACATTACTTTTAGGCTGATATTCCGAATCAATGGTAAGTATCATGCCTTTTTCCATCACCGGCTCTACCATATAATAATATGTTCCGGGATATTCGGGCGTCGTTATCTCTACATCCGACAGTACTGTATAACCTGTATAAAAGTCGTCATACGGCTGAGGTGATGAAAACTTTATTTCAAAGTACTCTTCCTTGGGCGTATCATGAGTCTTGACTATCGTAATGATACATGGCTGCTTGGATATCACAGACTTACGCAGTGCAAAATTGTCGAACACTGTATAAGCATAGTCTGTATCCCCGCACCAGCGCGACAAAGTTATCGATCCGCCGTCAAGACTTGCCGAGGACTTGATTTCGATGAAATTGTCGGGCGCGTCCTGATCTGTCGCCGGAGCCGTAACGGCAAAATAATATGTGCCGGCAGACGCAGGAAGTCGGTTCATGCCTATCACACCTTCAAATGGCACCTCACAACTTTCACCTATAATATATTCCGACTCTTTTACCCATATTTTCGTGCTGCACGAACCGCTCACACGAAATGTATAATGTGTGTCTTTGTCTACATTGACAAGCCAGCGGTAGGCCCCAAGAGCCGATATTGACGTCTGTACCGGTATGTTTACCCAAGTCGGCTCCTCGATGTCTGTGGTGCATTCTATACTCCACGGATACCAGTCGGTGATGATTTCGAGTGTGCAGTCTTTTGTCGGGGTATATGAAGCATAGGTATATCCCGGTTGGCCGTCGACCATACCTTTTATCGGCATAAAGGCCGGGGCAGTACCAAGATGCAACGGACTTTCGCATGACATGGCTGTATTGCGGTTCCACGGTTCCGACGACATCTCAAATGTCATTTTGCTCCCCGCTGTATATCCGTCTGTTTCACTCGCCTCAATTACCACTGTGTACTCGCGGTCCTTAAGAGCGATAAAAATGTTTTCAGTGGATGATTCGTTGAACCAGTTATATATCGTGCCTACCGGAATCCCGTCTTCCTCTACTGACAGGTAAAACGCACGTATGTCCGATGACACAGTTATCATCTCGTCCGAGGCCGGTATATATCTGTAATATACCGACTCGTCAGCTACGGCCGGAAATGTAAACTCGTTCTCACCGACAACAAGTGGCAACGGATTGTCGGATGTCTGAGCCGCAACAGTTATGCTAAATGCGCATAAGATGCAATTCAATAGTCGTTTTTTCATTCGTTTAATAAATATTATACTGAAGTGTTTCAGGATTGGCTTCGGTGCTGCAAATATATAAACTTTTCCTGTCATATCGGATACCCGTATGTTAAATAATGCTAATATAGTCCATATAACAAGCTAATTGAAATTATTACTGTCCGCTAAAACATAAAGCAGTGAGTCCAACTTCTTGAAGGTGAGAAGTTGGGCTTACTTTTAGTGTATGACAAGCCCTCTCAGTTAATTTCATGTTCCAAAGGCGGTGATTCGGAGACCTCAGCGAGCA
>JAGANS010000004.1 GCA_017624155.1 Muribaculaceae bacterium
GGTTCGTGTCGCTAATGGGCGACGAAACCGTTTACACATTCACAGGCGAGATGGGGGCCGGCAAGACTACCTTCATCGCAGCTTTGGCTACAGCCCTCGGCGTCGATCCCGAGGAGGCCAACTCACCGTCTTTCGCTATAGCCAATGAATATCGCTCGGATACCACGGCAGAACTCATCTACCACTTCGACCTCTATCGCCTCGAATCGCTCGAGGAGGCCCTGGAAATAGGTTTTGAGGACTATCTCGATTCAGGCGCTCTATGCTTTGTCGAGTGGCCCGCAATCGTCGAGGACATTCTGCCCGAAGACACCGTGGCCGTCGAGATCAAGGTCAACGACGACCTGTCGCGCGACATCATCGTCAATATTCCCGACTGATGGCTGTTATATGGCTCGACTCGCTGCAGTCGACCAACACATACATGCGTGCTTACGCCGACGAATATGTACATGGTGACGTACTCGTCGTACGTGAGCAGACTGCCGGACGTGGCCAGCGGGGTAACTCCTGGGAGGCCGAGCCCGGACGCAATCTCACATTCTCGATGATGCTGTGTCCACGGGCGATACGACCTGCCGACGCCTTCCTGTTGTCGATGCTCACCGCGCTGTCCATCGCCCGTACCGTCGCCTCGATTATCGATGCGGAGGTACGTGTCAAGTGGCCCAACGACATATACGTGGGCGATCGCAAGATTGCCGGTATCCTTATCGAGAACAGCTTTTCGGGCGCCCTGTACGAGCGCGCCGTTCTCGGTGTTGGCCTTAATGTCAATCAGACGCACTTTGTGAGCGATGCCCCCAATCCCGTGTCGATGGCACAGATTGCCGGCCGTGAGTTCGACCTCGATGACGTGCTTGGTACAGTTACCGATACGATAGCCGCCGACCTCGCCGCGTTCAATCCCGCATCCGACGCCGCTCCCCTGGTAGAGCGCTACAACGGCCGTTTATGGCGCCGCACCGGCATCCACCCATGGCACGATAATCTTACCGGTGAGGATATCCTCGCCGCCATTGACCGCGTTGAGCCATCGGGCCACCTTGTGCTCGCCACAGAGCCGCCCCGCCGCTACGCTTTCAAGGAAGTGGCGGCGTTGCTCTGAACACTCCGTCGCTCAGTCGAGAATCCGGTCGACAATCTCATGCACATGTATCTGTACCGTGTCGAGGCACGGCACAGGGCAGTTGTTGTCATTGAGCAGAAGCGGCAACTCCGTGCAGCCCAGTATCACTGCCTGTATGCCATCCTCGGCCTGCATACGCGATATTATTTTCTGAAAGCGATTCAGCGTTTCCTCCTTCACAATACCATATTCAAGCTCCTCCGAAATCTTGGTGTTGATATACCTCATCTCCTCAGGCCGTGGCACCTTGATGCCGATACCTCCGGCGACGAAGGGGCGCCGGTAAAAATCCATCGTCATTGTGAACTCCGTGCCAAGCAGGCCGATATTGTCGAAACCGCGTCGTGCGGCCTCACGACATGTCGCCTCCACTATGCTTAGCAGCGGGATAGGGGACAGCCCCTGCAGACGGTCATACACGATATGCGCCGTATTGGCCGACAGCGCCGCAAAATCCGCCCCTGCGGCCGCAAGGTTCCGTATGGCCGCGAGCAGATAATCCGTCACCGCATCATAATTCTTCTCGCGACACAGCCGCAGGATATGGAACACATTCACACTCTCGATGGTCAGGTTAGGAAAAAACTCCTTATCCGTGCGGGCCTGTACTCCATACACAATGCCACGATAATAAGGCATTGTCGACTCCGGGCCCATTCCGCCCACTAATCCCAGTTTCTTCATCGTCGAATTTTTATTTTTGCAAATATACAAAAAAACATCCGCTGATCACTCAGCGGATGTTTTTAATTAATAGAGAAGATTACATATTGTTTATCGACGTGAACTTGTGCTCAGGTTGGGGTTCTTCTTCAGAGGAACGGCCACGGTCTGGGTAAGCTGAGTGCTTTCTGTGCTACCCCAGAGGTGCTTAACCTGTACGGGAACCATCAGATAAGCGTCGGCCTGGAGGGGTGCGCCGTTGTTCTGGAAGGTCAGCTTGCCGTCGGCGTCTACGTTAGCGGTCATGTTGAGGCCGTCAAGGCTAATCGCATCGCTTGTATTGCCGGTGTATGACAGCTTAATTTCGCCAAGGAAGGTCGGATCCTTTACACCATAGAAGTCCCAGTATTCGGCTGCATACTTTTCATTTTCTGCGGGGTTGTCAGGTGTCTCAGGTGCAACGAGATTACCATAAGCGTCGCGGATTTCTACTGCGACATCTGTTGTCTGGACGAATGAATTATCGGTGATTGCGGTAGCGCTCTTCGGCGAGATGCTGAGGATCTTGAGAACCTGGAGGTTCATTGCTCCAACAAAGTAGCTGTTGTCGGGATTGCTGCGGAGGCCGTTGACATCGGCATACCAGTTGACGGTTATATTCTTGCCGTTCTTGACGAGTGCCTGACCCTGTGCATTGTTTTCGATAGAGTAGATGATCTCATCGAGATTAGCCTGGTTGGCCTTGGTCATCAGCCAGTGACCATAGCCGCTTTGGAATGCGAGGCTCTTGCCTACATAACCCTGGTTGGGAGCGAAGTCGATATCGTAGTATTCGCACGGGTTGAGACCATTGAGATAAGCCTTCTTGCGACCTTCGAGGATGTTGGTTGCATAGTGGGCCTTCGGGCTGGTACCCTTGATATACGGTATCTGCATCGGCACTACGTAAACCTTCATGGTGTTGTTTTCACCCCATTTGATGGTCTCTGTCTGGCCGAGTGTCACCTTGTCGACATTGGTAGTTACGTTCATTGTGAACTTGATTACAATGTCGGGATAAAGGCCTGCGGCATTGTGGAATGTTACGGTCTTGGTGAAGGTCTTGGGGCCATTGCTGCCTTCTACGAGGTGACCGAGCAGAGTCTTGCCGACTTCCCACTGGAAGACAGGAATCGATGCCTGAGTCTCGGTGCCGACGGTAACAGTAAATTTGCCATTAGAATCATTGGCGGGAGTTACGTTGTAGCCGGTACCATAGATTGTATTGAAGTCTTCTTTCGACATACCATTATGACCGTCGATGTTGATATTCTCGAGGATGTTCTTGAGAACTTCTTCCCAGCCCATCTTCCAGGTTACGCCGTCGCAGGGATCGGCGTTGAGGTCGATGCTCCAGTCGAATGGTATGGGATCCATCTTGGCGGCGGTGAATTTAACCTTGAAGTAACCTACGGCTACAACGTTGCTGTTGGTCTTGTCGTAAAGAGTGGCAGCGATTATGGGCTGTTTGCCGATTATAGCTTCATTGTTGACTGTGCCTTGTTCGGTCTGAGGTGTTAGGATATTGTCAGAACCGGGCCATTCGTCTGCTATGTCTGTTGCTGTCGAGAGCTTGACGAACTTCTGCTGGTTGGTCTTGTCGGGGTCGGTGAGGATATAATCAGCCTTAGCGACATGGAATTTGATGTTGAGACCGTATTTACGGGCATCACCAATCGTCATTGCAACATGCTTGTCGGCTGAGAATACCTTGCAGCCTTCTACCAGATCATACAGGTCGTAGGGCTCATTGTATACAATGCTTTTTGCAACTTTTTCATCAGTAGCTGCGTTGTAAAGAACAGTCGAGTCAGAATACAGATG
Organism: Muribaculaceae bacterium; assembly: GCA_017624155.1. GTDB lineage: Bacteria > Bacteroidota > Bacteroidia > Bacteroidales > Muribaculaceae > CAG-873. Next base: position 3,656 of record JAGANS010000004.1, read on the forward strand.
CGTCTCGCTGAAAGCGGCATCCTTGTTCTTGAATCGGAGTTCGGGCTGGAAGTAAGCTTCCTCGACGCGGGTGTATTCCGAGTAAACTTCTGCCGATGTTTCGCCCTGAGCCTTGAAGAGGTGCTTCTCGGCGATGGGCACACGCAGAGCTATGGTGTTGATTTTGCCATCGGTGCGGTTGAGCGATTCGGTTGTGCTCTTGCCGAGGTAAACGGTGAGCTGACCGTTTGTTTCAACCTTGGCATCAGCTACGTTGACGATATCGTTGACTGCTTCGGCCGAGCGAGTTATTGCCTTGCGCGATACGTAGGCCATCTCGTTGAGAACGATGTCCTCGCCGGTCACGGTACCGGGATTGAGGCGGTAGTGGGCTTCGGTCTCGTTGTTCGAGATGATGAAGTTTACCTTACCGGTAGTAGCCTTCTGCCATTTATTGTTCTTGAATTCTAACTTGTCGTACTGAGCCGATTCGAATGCGATGGTGGGTATACCGCCTACATACAGGTCGGGCATCAGAGTTACAGATGTAAGGCGCTGCGAGAATACGCCGGCGATGGTGTTGAGCTGAGAAGCAAGTTTGGTAGTGATTTCGCCGGAGATTTCCTGCAGTTTGTCCTGCACCCCCTTGATATCGGTGGCTACGCTGCTCTTGAGGCTCTCAAGGCTTGCTTTGAGGGTGGCGACTTCGCCAAGCTTTTCGTTGAGGTCGGCGATGTCGTCCTTAAGTCCCTTGATGGTTTCCTCGTAGTTTTCGAGGGCCTTGAGCTGAATATTGATAGCCTGAATGCTCTTGTTGGCCTCGATGATATCGTTGGCCATTGTGCCGAGCTGCTTGTTTACATCGGTGAGATCGATGCTTGCAAGGCCTTTCTGGATACCTTCGATAGTACCGGCGAGTTCGGCGAGAGCCTTTGCATTCTCCTGAGAGAGGTTGGTGTTGGCCGAGATCTGCTGCTGGAGTGCTTCGGTCCGGGCGATAACCTCCTTGAGAGCTTCAGCCTTTGCGTCGGCGGCAGCAGCCTGTGCGGCAGCCTGTGCTTTCTCGGCTGCATCGGTTGCATGCTCTGCGGCAGACTTGGCGGCGGCAGCATCTGCCTTGGCAGCCTCGAGAGCTGTGTTGAGATCCTTGATCTGCTGGCTCAGAGCGCCCGTAGTACCGTTGATCTCAGTGATGTCGTCATCGTAGTTCTTGCAGCCGACAAAGCTTGTAGCCATGCTGCCTACCAACAATGAACAAAGCATCATGTTCAAAACTTTTTTGTTCATACGTGAATGCTTGAAATAATAATTAATAAAGTTGTTTAAGTGTCTGATTTATTTGGTTTACAATCCGCTTTAGATTGGTATATATAATATGTAGCCCCTGATAAGGCTATTACATGATGCAAAGTTAGTCCCAAAAAATTGATTATATGGTAATTTGCTGTAATAGATAACTTTACTATATGTAATGCATATTCTTACATATAGCAAATCAAAGCCCCCGGCTCTCATTATCCTGAGGGTCGGGGGCTTTGTCTTTCAACATCTGTTGAATCTCTGCCGATATGTCGTGGAAGAAGTCATAGTCGAGTATCACCGATATTCGCCACAACAGCTCGGTGTCGATGGTCCGTCGGTTGAATATGTCGTATGCATTTACCCTGTGACAGTTGAGCTGCCGGGCAAACCACGTCACCGTGTGTTCCTTGGGGTGGCGTCGCAGTACTTCCTGAATTTTGTTGCCGATATGCATGGTCGGTGGGGGGCGGTGGTGTCCTGTGTGTCGGGTTACGACCGTTTTTGCGGCATGGCTCACTTGTGCCGGTTACGACAAAAAGCGTGAGAGCCTTATACACATTGCCTGCTCCATAGTTTGAGGCCTACCACAGCCCACACAAGAGGAACAGGCAACGTAGACCTCACGCCGATATGTATGAACCTAATGCACATACGGGCTGCTGTGAACCTACACAAGCCTGTATGTACACCCATACGGATACATATCAAAAGGCATCTATCGTTGCTCATTCTTGTCTTGTGTTTATGATTGTGGTAATTTCAAACTTACAAGAACAAGCGCATATAAACGCTTCTTATATTATAAAGTGGCCGCCGGATGCCTGAATGCCTCTGCATAGCCACACGGCGATTGTACGATGCAAAGTTAGAAAAATATTATCGTTCTGCAAAGCAAAGATTGTCATTTTGTAAATATCCTCATATCGCCTGCGTCTCTAAAACAGAAAGGACCCGCAGGTGATGTCGACACCGGCGGGTCCTTTGCTGTTTGCGGAGAATATTATGCGGCGATGGCGTAGTTGCGGCGGTAGTAGCGCTCTACGTAACTCTGCACGCCCCACGCCACGATAAAGTAGCCGGCGGCCAGTATCCACAGCATGTGGAAGGGATGGGCGGTTTCGGCCAGGGTGGCGGCGTTGGAGTTGATGCGGATGAAGCCTTCCACACCCCATGTGGCCGGTACAAGATTGCCGAGCCATATCCAGAATTGGTTCATGGCGTAGCGGGGCCAGGTGAGGCCGGACAGAAACAGGAATATTATGGATGTGAACACCACCACGATGAAGCAGCTCTCGCGTTCGGTGCATAGTCCGCTCAGGGCCTGCCCGAACATCGCACTGCCCAGCATGAGCGGCACCAGGAAGAGCAGATAGTCGACTGCCGCGCCCGAATGTGGCAGGGCAAACATCTCGGGCAGCACTTTTACCACATAGAGTACCGACGGCAGGTAGAGTACCATATAGCAGAGGGTTTTGCCCCATATAGTGGCCGATGCGGGTACGCCGTTGATGGTTCGCGGATCAATACCTCCGTTGAGGCGGCGGCGCTCCTTGCTCGATCCGGCTATCATGCATATTCCGAGCACCATGCTCTGTTGTAATATCAGTATGAACACGCCTGGCATCACGAACGATGCGAAGCCCTGACCCGGATCGCCCAAAAACGAATTGTGCGAGTTTACGGGCAGGCCCCCGTCGATGCCCAGTGCCGAGGCGCCCATGGTTTCGAGGCGTGTGCCGGTGATTTCCTGTGTGAGTTTCATCTGCAGGTCGGTGACCGACGACAGCAGTGCGCGATAGCGCAGCAGAAGGCTTACGTCGAAGTACATCGGTACAGTGGCCTGCTCTCCGCGGCCTATCTTCCGGGCATAGTCGGCGGGTATCTCTATGATGGCGAATACCTTGTTGGAGGCGAACAGTTCTTTGGCCTCGGCCATGTCGGCACACTGTGCGTAGATCTGTATCGAGGGAGCGGCCGATGCAGCCTGTACCAGCGCCCGTGAATCGGCTGTGCGGGAGTGGTCGACTACGGCCACCGGCAGGTCGGTTACAATCTCCGGATTGTATATCAGCGTGTACGTCACTGGATATGCCAGCGGAAGCACGAAGAAGAACAGGATTATGCCCAGATCGGAGAACACCAGCGAGAACTCACGTCTGAAGACGCGCGCCATCGCCAGGAACCATCCGCCAACACCGCCCCGGCGTGTGTTTTTGTCAGTATCTTTGTTCATATTACGGTACATAAACGGGATTGAGGCATGCGTTCCTGAGCCGGCGTATCAGCAGGCTGCATATAAGCGGGAACAGCAGCAATGCCACGAAATACAGCCGCGAATAGTAGACCGGGAATGCGTTAAGCCCAGTGAATATATATATAAGGAACATATAGCGGCACGGCACAAGATAGCTGAATATGGCTATCGGGCCATACATGTTCTGCACCGGGAACGAAAAGCCCACAAACGAGAAGGTAAGTATGCCGATGAGCGCCGACAATGTCATTGACAGACGCGGATTGGGGACTATCGAGCAGAACAATACCCCCATTGCCATGCAGCCGATGATAAATAGTTCCATTGCCAGGCACAGCGCCGGCAGATTGCCGCATGGGAAGTGTTGCCAGCAGAATAGCAGCGACAGCATGAACTGACCCATCACACTCCATACCACGAAGTGAGGCAGCAGTTTGCCGGCCAGGGCCACAGTAATGTGTCCGTGTGCTCCGGCAAGCCATTGGCGCGATGTGTCGTTTTTGATCTCCATCGATATACAGAAGCATGTCGACAGCATTATCATCAGGGCCAGCGCTCCGAAGCAGAACGACGGCGACAGGTAGATCGAATAGTTGAGCCACGGATTACCTATGGGATGTTCCTGAACGTCGACAGGCTGTATCATGGCGCTAACCATGTCGGGCGTAAGCCCCATGGCCGACATCTGTGCCGACACCACTCCGGCTGCCGTTGTCACTGACACAGTCTTGAAGCCCTTGAACGACAGTGTCCCGGGTACGAAGTAGGTGAGGTTCGTATAGTATTCGAGCGTCGGTTTCTTGCCCGACAGCACGTCTTTCTCGAATTTTGGCGGTATGACGAAGAAGCCGAATATATCGCCCCTGCGAACCGATGCCATGGCGTCGGTGTAGCTTTCGAGATGCTCGGAAATGTTCACGAGCTCGCCCGCGTTGAGCGAGCGGGTCACCTTGCGCGACATCGGCGTATGGTCAAGGTCGACGATGGCAGTAGGTACCCTAAGGGGTAGCCCCGGCGACAGGAGGCCCGTGAAGAACAGGAATATAGCCACCGGTACCACAACCATCATGAAGAGGTACATCTTGCGCGATGCCATGCGGCGGCATTCGCGGCGTGCGGTGCTCCAGAATCCTAAATCAGTCATTTCCGCAATATTTGTTTATAAAAGTTTTGCTTTTACCGTTCGTATACTATCGACATTCCGGGCCGCAGGTTCTCCACTTTGTCGGAAGGACGGGCCTTGACCTCGAATGTACGCGAATCCCATGAGCCATTGCTCTTGGTCGACTGCCATGTGGCATAGTTGCCCATGTCGCGTATATAATATATAGTGGCCTTGATGCGTTTTTTGCCGAGTGCCGGCACCATCACTTCAATCTCCTTGCCCATGGGCAGGTCGTTGAGCAGTTCCTCGCGCACGTTGAACACAATGTAGCGGTCATCGGTCTTGAGCAGACTCATGATGGGGCTGCCGAGTGATACGAGTTCGCCTGCTTCGGGATATATTACGTCCACGGTACCGTCGCAGGGGGCGGTGAGATAGCTGTCGGCAAGCACGGCCTTCACCTGATCGACACCGCCGCCGGCAGCCTGTACCATGGCGGCTGTCGATTCCTTGTCCTCCTTCTGTGCACCGGCTTTGGCAAGGGCCAGGTTGCTCTCGGCTGTGGCTTTGGCTGCCACTGCGGCGTCGTAGGCGGCTTTGGCCTCGTCGCGCTTCTGCTCCGATATTACGCCTTCTTCATAGAGATTCTGCATGCGCTCGTATGTCTTGCGGGTAATGGTTACGGCAGCCTCGGCCTGTGTCACGAGGTCGGCTGCGGCCTGAATTATCTGTATGCGGGTGCCGGCGTCGGCCTTGCGGTTCTGGGCGCGGGCCACTTCTTCCATGGCCTGTGCCTGTATGAGCTGTGCCTCTGCCACCGACGAGTGGATGTGTACCAGCGTGTCGCCGGCATGTACCGTGTCGCCCTCCTGCACATAGAAGTCGACTACGCGTCCGGGAAGCTTGCCCGACACACGCACTGTGGTGCCTTCTACCTGTCCCTCGACAAGTTCGTCGGGGTGATTCAGAAACAGGAAGCCGACTATGGCCACGACGGCCACTGCGATTACGACGATGCCCATGGTGATCAGCAGTGACTTCTCGGCCTGCTGTTCGGGCGATTTGGTGTTGTTATCTGTTGCCATAATTAGGAGTTTTTCGATAAGTGTGGGTGACAATAATTTTCAATACAGTGTGCCGAGACACTTCGACAGGTAAACGTTGCACAGGTGTACGTCGATCATGGCGTCGATCTCTTCCGAGTGGGCTTTTAGCCAGGCTGTCTGTGCTTCAAGTACATTGTCGGTGGTAGCCATACCTTCGCGGAATGCCAGGCTGGCGCAGCGCAGATTCTCGTCGGCCGATGCAAGATTGGCCTTGGCTGTGCGGTAGGTCTTGTAGGCCTCCGATGTCTTGAACGATGCCTGCTGCACCTGCAGGTCGACCATCGTACGTGCGTCCTGCAGTTTCAGTTCCATTATTGTTTCGTCGGCCTTGGCGGCGCGGTATTTGTTGTAGTTGCCTCCCCAGTGCCATATA
>JAGANS010000037.1 GCA_017624155.1 Muribaculaceae bacterium
AGCTGTCGGGCGGACCGATGCAGCGCGTCGCCATCGCACGCGCCATCGTCGGCAATCCCCGCATCATCCTCGCCGACGAGCCCTGCGGCAACCTCGACTCGCACATGGGCGGCGAGATAATGCAGCTCCTCCACAGCCTCAACCGCGACGAGCATCGCACCATCGTCATGGTTACGCACAACGAGGAGCAGGCCCGTGCCACCGACCGTATAGTTCACATGTTCGACGGACGTCGCATCGACTGACAATGCGTGTTATTGTTCTTATAATGCTCGCGCTGGGCGCAATATGCGCCCATGCCGGGCGCCTCGTCACCCTCGACGAGGTGATCGCTCTGGCGCGCGCCCGCAGCGTCGACGCCGCCGTGGCCGCCAACGAACTGCGCTCGGCCTATTGGGAGTACCGCACATTCCGCGCCGACCTCCTCCCCGAGGTCAACTTCAAGGCCACTGTGCCCTCGTTCAGCAAGCGCTACAATTCCTACCAGCGCGAGGACGGCTCATACACCTTCCTGCGCGACGACAACATCATGCTCAACGGCTCGGTGAATGTCGAGCAGCGTATATGGCTCACCGGCGGCACGGTGTCGCTGTCATCGTCGCTCGACTTCGTGCGCCAGCTCGGCGACGGAGCCGCCAACCGCTTCATGAGCGTGCCCGTGGCCCTGCGTCTCACTCAGCCCATATTCGGCGTCAACGACGTGAAGTGGAGCCGCCGCATCGAGCCGGTACGCTACCGCGAGGCCAAGGCGCGCTTCATCAGCGACACCGAGCAGGTGGCCATGCAGGCCATCACATACTTCTTCAACCTCCTCAGCGCCCGCGAGGCCCGCGCCAGCGCCGCCCAGAATGTGACCAACGCCGAGCGCCTCTACGAGGCCGCCCGCGTCAAGCGCGACATGGGCCGCATAAGCGAGAATGATCTGTCGCAGATCGAGCTTAATCTGCTCAACTCGCGCTCCGATCTCACCGCCGGCGAGAGCCGCGTGCGCAGCTGCATGTTTCAGCTCCGGTCATTCCTCGACATCGCCGACGACGAGGAGCTCATACCCGTCGTGCCCGACGAGGCTCCCCGGGCCGATATCGACTACGACGATGCCCTGACCCGCGCTCTCGACAACAATTCCCTGGCCCTGAATGTGCGCCGCCGTCAGCTCGAAGCCGACTACGAGGTGGCCAAGGCCCGCGGAGCACAGCGCGAGATCAACCTCTTCGCCCAGATAGGCTTCACCGGCACCGATGCCACAGCCGCCGATGCCTACCGCGCCCTGCGTGCCAATCAGGTGGTGGAGGTGGGTGTGTCGATACCCATCCTCGACTGGGGGCGCCGCAAGGGCCGCGTACGCACCGCTCAGAGCCAGGCCGCACTGGTGCGCGACCGTGTACGTAAGGAGCAGCAGGACTTCCGCCAGAACCTCTTTGTGCTCGTCGAGCAGTTCAACAACCAGCGCGGGCAGCTCGACCTTGCCACCCGTGCCAGCGAAATCGCCACCCGCCGCTACGACAGCTCCGTCGAAACCTTCCTCATCGGCAAGCTTTCGGCCCTCGACCTCAACGACTCGCAGGAGAACAAGGACAGCGCCCGCAGCAAATATCTCTCCGAACTGTTCTACTACTGGTACTACTACTACCAGCTCCGCTCCCTCACCCTGTGGGACTACGCCACAGACACTCCCGTCGAAGCCGACTTCCGCGCCGTAATTAATCAATGATTACCATTTAGGTGCGCCCGGTAAGATCATGCGGATTTCAAAACTATATTTTGATATTTGGAATATAATTCGTAATTTTGCAATATTAAACTTTTTATCGTGAGAATAATTAAAGAAAAAAGGTTAAAAGATTATTCCGACTTGCATCCTGATGCCAGAACAGCCTTACAGGATTGGGCTAAAAAGGTAAGGTCGGCCGAATGGCGGTCTTTTGCCGATATTAAAAAAATGTTCAATAGCGTAGACGCAATCGGCGGCCAACGCTATGTATTCAACATCAGGGGCAATAATCACAGGCTTGTAGTTGTTGTAAAGTTTACAATGCAATTTGTCCTTATACGTTTTATCGGGACACATGCCGAATACGATAAAATAGATTGCTCTACAATATAATATATTGATTATGACGAAAATTGAAACTGAAGATCAGTATAACTGGGCAGTACAGCGAGTTGAAGAGCTGTTTCCTTTGGTATCAGAGGAAGCTCCGCACACAGATCCCTTACGCATTGAGCTTGAACTACTGGGTAATATGGTTGCTGATTATGAGGAACTGAATTACAATATCGGCGAGCCTACGCTGGCCGATGTGATAAAGCTACGTATGTATGAGATGGGTCTGAATCAGGCCTCGGTCGCCAAACTTATTGGCGTAAGTCCCTCCCGTATATGCGATTATCTCTCCGGCAAGAGCGAACCGACCTTGAAAATCGGCAGAAAGATATGCCAGCGGCTAAATATTGACCCTGCCATCGTTCTTGGTGTATGATTCTGATTGTCGATGATGATGCGGCTGTGAGGGCGTCGCTCGCGATGCTCCTGCGCCATGCCGGCTACGATACGGTCACGGCCGACGGCCCTGCCGCCGCCGTTGAGGCTGTGCGCCGCTCCACGCCCCGTCTCGTGCTCCTCGACATGAATTTCTCGCGCTTCACCACCGGCGACGAGGGCCTCACCCTGTTGCGTCAGTTCAGGCTCATAGCCCCCTCGGTTCCGGTCATACTCATGACAGCCTGGGGAAGCATCGACCTTGCCGTCGAGGGCATGCGCGCTGGAGCCTTCGACTTCATCATCAAGCCCTGGGACAACCGCCGCCTGCTCGCCCGCGTCGTCACCGCCCTCGACATGTCGGCCACGCCCGATGCCGGGACCTTAGACCGCAGTATGATCATCGGCGAGAGCCCCGCCCTGTGCTCGGTGCTCGATACCGTGGCCCGCGTGGCACCCACATCGGCGCCCGTCCTCATTACCGGCGAGAGCGGCACCGGCAAGGAACTCATCGCCGAGGCCATACACCGCAACAGCCCCCGCCGTCGGGGGCCATTCGTCAAGGTCAACCTCGGCGGCCTGTCGCAGAGTCTGTTTGAGAGCGAGATGTTCGGCCACGTCAAGGGCGCGTTCACCGATGCAGTGTCCGACCGCATAGGCCGCTTCGAGGCCGCCGACGGCGGCACGATATTTCTCGACGAGATAGGCGAGCTCGACCCCGTGTGCCAGGTGAAGCTGCTGAGGGTATTGCAGGAGCAGCGCTTCGAGCGCCTCGGCTCGAGCACTACCCGCAGTGTCGACGTGCGAGTGGTGTGTGCCACCAACGCCGATCTGCGCGCCATGGTCGCCGCCCGTACCTTCCGCGAGGATCTATATTACCGCATCAACCTTGTCGGCGTGGAGCTGCCGCCCCTGCGTGCACGCGGCGCCGATATCGCCCTGCTCGCCCGACACTTCGCCGCCGATGCTGCCCGTCGTCACGGCCTCCCCGAGCCGCAGTTGCTGCCCGATGCTGCCGCCTACCTGGCCTCGCTCCCCTGGCCCGGCAACATCCGCGAGCTCAAGAACCTCGTGGAGCGCACCATAATCATATCGGGCAAAGACGCTCTCGGCGCCGACGACTTCCGCCGTTCCGGCGCCGAAGTGTCAACGGCTTCCATACCGGCAGGAACTCTCGACGCCATGGAGCGCTCGCGCATCGCCGACGTCCTCGCCGCCTGCGGCGGCAACATATCGCGTGCCGCATCGCAGCTCGGCCTCAGCCGCGCCGCCCTCTACCGCCGCATGGAAAAATATGACCTGAAGCCATGACCCTGCGCCTGCTCTTCTTAGTCCTCGTAGTCATTGTGCTTGCCCTTGGTGGTGTGGCCGCCGTCGCGGCATACAGTACCGGCAGCGTCCTCTTCTTCATCGCCGAGGGCATGGTGGTCATTGTCCTGCTGTTTCTGATATTTTTCTACCGCCGCATCATGCGTCCGCTCAATGCATTGGCCAATGGCCTTGACATCCTGCGCGCGCAAGACTGGAACACCACTCTGCGCCACGTAGGGCAGAGCGAAGTCGACAACATTGTCGACACGTTCAACCACATGCTCGTCCGACTCAAAGACCAGCGCATACGTTACGAAGAGCGCAGCCGCCTCGTCGACCTGCTCATACAGGCCGCGCCCGTCGGGGTAGTGATTCTCGACTTCGACGGCAGTTCCGAGGTAGTCAACGACGCCGGCCACGCCCTGCTCGACGCATCGCCCGGTCTCGACACCTTTCTTCATGGCCTCGCCCGTGGCAAAACAGCCGACTTCATCACCAACGGCGGCTCCACCCTGCGATGCTCGTGCCATAGTTTTGTCGACCGAGGCATCACACACAGTTTCTACATCGTCGAGGATATTACCGCCTCGGTATCAGCCGCCGAGCGTGCGGCCTACGAGAAGATAATCCGTATTATTTCGCACGAGGTCAACAATACCGTGGCCGGCCTCGGCTCGGCATTCGACACCATCGGCTTTGTGCTCGCCGACATCCCCGGTATGGACGATTGCCGTGCGCTCATACAGTCATGTGCCGGCCGTGCCCGCTCGCTCAGCACTTTTATAAGCCGATATGCCGAGGTTGTGAAGATTCCGGCAGCAGTACTTGTCGACACACCCGTAGGGCGTTTTGTGTCGCGTTCGGCGCCTTTTCTCCAAAGCATCGGCGCGCAGGCCGGAATCCCCGTCGAGGTCAGCGCCGATGACGACGTGCCCGCGGCGCCCGTCGACAGCGCCCTGCTCGAGCAGGCCCTCGTCAACATCGTCAAGAACGCCGTCGAGAGCGCGGCCTCACGGCACGATGGCTCAGGCTGTGTCACCGTCACCGCCACCCGGGGCGCCGACGGATCGGCCGTCATTACCGTTACCGACAACGGCCCCGGCATCAGTCCCGACAAGAGCCGTGTGATATTCACGCCTTTCTACACCGACAAGCCGATGGGGCAGGGCATAGGCCTTACATTCGCCCGCGACATTCTCAGCCGTCACAACGCCCGCTTCACACTCGCCACCGGTCCCGACTCCCTCACCCGCTTCACAATCGTCTTATAGAAGACGAAAATTTGCCGTTATCGGCAAATTTTGCTACCTTTGTGCTGTGTTTTGATATAAATCTTGCCGATAGACTGGAAAACTCAACGCGCTCTGCTCAGGATCAAAAATATATTTC
>JAGANS010000038.1 GCA_017624155.1 Muribaculaceae bacterium
ATAATAAAATGACCCGCCGGACGTCCGGCGGGTCATTTTATTATCGGAGAGTGTCTGTATTATCTTACGGTCACTTTTTCGACAGAGCCGGCTGTACGGCGCAGGTATATGCCCGGAGCGAGGGCGGGCACGGGCTTGGCGGCTGTGCCGTCGGCCACCTTGACACCTTGCAGGTTGAAATATTCGGCAGCGGTATCGGCAGGAGTGATGATGTCGTTCACGCTGTCGACTGCGATGCGGACGGCTTCGCTCTTGCGGGATTCACCTTCATTGTACACTACGCTCACCTCATAGTCGTATTCGGTTCCGGGCGTGCAGTTTGTATCAGTGAATGTAGGCTCGGCGACGGGCTCGTCATTGAGCTTCTCGTTGTTGCGGTAGATATTGTAGCCAATTACCTTGAGCAGGCAAGGCGAACCGGCGGCGGCAAATTCGATGTTGTCGAGAGCCAGGAAGTACATGTCCTCAGAGATGTAGCGGAATGCGACATACTTGGTGCCGTCGGGTACGGGCATGCGGTAGCGCACCCAGTCGGTCTCGCCGACCTCGACAGTTGCGAATGTCTCAAACGACTCGACCGCATTGTCGGTCTCTGACGTAAGGATTTCAAGGAATTCATTGCCGTACCATACATTATATGCGCGGGCATAGAATGTGATCACTTGCGGTCCGCCATACAGTTCGGGCGTGATAAGCCAGTCGTCGTTCTGCTCGCCGGCACAGGCTGCGATCACATATTTGCCGGTCTCGCCATATCCGGTGCCGATACCGTTGCCCTCGGCGTCACCGTCAATTACAAACCACGATGCGGGGCTGTCGGTGATGCCCGGAATATCCTCGTCGGTTTCGGTCGATGTTGGCTCGCCGTCACCGTCGTGGGTAGTGAACGGGCTGAGGTCGGTGGCATGGTCTTCGTAAGCCTCGAAGTCGGAAACTGTATGCTCGGTCTCGCAGCCGCTGAGATCGGGAGTGTCCCAGCTGAGGGTGACGCCGGTGTTGCCCTCGGCAAACTTGCCGCTGAGGCCGCTCACGGCAGGATAGTCGGGCATCTGAAGATTGATTATGCAAACCGGTGTGCTGTTGTCGGATTCAAGCCCGTCGCCGTCGGCCAGGACAGTCGCAATGTATTCGTTCTGGACCTTGGCGTTGGCGCCCAGTAACTGTGAGAAAGTCACTGTTGCGGTGGCATCCGCGGCGAGTTCTGTGTCGATGGCCTGCTCGGCTACCTTGGTGCTGTTGCAGTAGAGTTCTACTGTATATGAGGTCACAGCGCGGTCACCCATATTGTCGATGTCGACCGAAAGCTCGAAGGGCCTGCCGGGATATACCTCTCTGCTGTCGACCTTGATTGTCCGGGCCGACAGGTTTACATAGCGGCTCTCGGCAATGGAAACACGGTCAAACCAGCAGTTCATCGAATTCACATTGGTGAAAACGAGTTCAAATTGTATTGTCTTGTTCTTGAATCCTTCAGGAATGGTAACAGTGGCGCTATGCCAGCCGGCACCGGCGACTGTTGTCATGTCTACTGTGCCGATTGTGGTATATTCGCCGCCGGGCTCGCGCATCAGCACGTCGACGGTGTTGGAATAAGAATCCGAGAACTTGAATACGCTGAATCGCATGCGTGGTGTCTCAAGACCGCTTAGGTCGATCTTACCTGAGAAAAAGCCCAGCTTGTCGCCGGTCTCGGGCAGGCGGCAGTAGGCAAAGCCGTCGTCGCCGTCAGATGCTCTTACCGATGGATAGTCGGCATCGATGCAAAGCATTGCCGAGGGCTTTGAATAGCCGTTGGATGTCACGGTCTCGAATCCGGTGAGATGGCCCGCTTTGGCATCGGCATATGATTCGATGTAAGGTGCGGTATCGGGAATGCCGACAACGATGCTCGGCGAATTAACGCCGTCAGATTGTCCTGCACTCGAAAGGGCGATCACGCGGGCAAAAGCGAATACCTGCTCAGACGGGGGGCAGGCTGTGGCAGTGTATTCCGTGCCGGTGAAATGTGTGTCGAGTACTTCCTCGCCTTCCGAAGTGTTGAGTGAAAGGGCATAATAAATCTTGTCGGCGGGTACCGGATTACCATCCTTGTCGAGCGATGGAGCCGTCCATCTGATAGTTACCTCGCCGGGATTCTCGGTCTCGGCGATCGTCAGGTTCTCGACCACACCCGGAATATTGGGCCCGATGTATGTGGATGCTTTGGCAAGGTATCCCTCGCCGGCGGCGTTGCGCGGAATAAGGGTGTACTCGTATTCGGCCGCCTTAGTCATCAGGGCCTCTTCTACTGTGTTGTCATCGGTGAAGTTGCCTTTTGCACCTGCGGTAAGTCCCTTGACTGTCCCTATCAGGGTGGTTGAACGGTAAACATCGACATCGACCGTACCCTGCAGTGGCTCGCCCGCGATGGAGGTGGCAGGCGCTGTGAATTCAAGCTCGGCTTTAAGTTCCCATCCGGCGTCGGGCGTAATAGTTATATCGGTAACGGCCGAAGGCGCGTCGGTGGTCGACGGCGCAGAGATCTTGATATAGTCGCAATACAGGCGCCAGGAATTACAGTCGGAGATGCCGTGTACACCTATATAATATACGCCGGTCTCGGCGGGTGTTATGTAGGCATTCCAGTCTTTGCCCTCGGTATTGGTGATTGAGGTGGGCTCAATCAGTTTCTCGGTCATGCCATCGGCGGTATTGGCGGTGCCATAGCATACCTCGAAGCGTTCGGCGGCATAGTTTGACTGCGCGCTCATGTTGACAGTGAGGCGGTAGATCTTGTCTTTCTCAAGATAGAAACCGGGCGTGATGAGCCAGTCGTTCATCTGCGGGCCGTATGGGCCGTAACCTGTAGTGCCCTGCACGCAGGGGCTGTAGCTGTCAGAGTTATCCGAATACTCCATCTGCCACTTCTTGCCCTGGCCGTCAAGGTCGATGATCGTGTAGTTGTCGAAATCATTGGCCTCGGTGAAAATATGCGAGAATGGCGGGATGAGATTGCCGTCGTCGGTGGTGCCGGATACTGTCCAGGCGGCCGAAACATCAAACGACGCCAGCGCCATTGCCATTGCCGCACAGCATAGTAAATGTCTTTTCATAGAAACGGATTTTAAAGTTATTATTTCGGAATAGTACCCGCAAATATAAAGCGATAATATCAAAATGACATTAATCTAAATTAAAATCCGCTCAAAAAGATCTAAATAGAAAGTAAAACCTCCTTTTTTATTTTTGAAAGATGCTGTTCGGTGATGCCGAGATATGATGCGATGATGCGCGAGGGTACGATGCGGAAGATCTCGTTCCATCGGCAGTACAGTTCTTTTCTGACACGGACGGCATGCGGCTCGTCGGATGCCGGCGACTGCTCGGTGTCGTGTGCCGACGGCGAGAGTATGCCCTGCAGGCGCCGTGTGAGCTGCACGAGGCGGCTGCGGGCGTCGCCGCTGAGTACCTGGTTTTTGCTTTCGTTGTAGTACAGCTGATTCTGGTGGGCGCTCATCACCCATATCGCAAATTCGTGGCTGCGTGCGATCAGTGATTCAAAGTATTCTTTCGGGATACGGAGCACCTCCGAGGCGCAGCATGCCTCGAACCGATAGTAGGAAGGCTCGCCGCCATAGTAGCAGTGGAAGGACAGCAGCAGTGTGCCCGGCAGGGCAAAGCCGGCAGTCTTTTCCATATTGCCGTCGAGATAGGTGCCGCGGATCAGTCCCTGCTTGACGATGTAGATGTTGGGATCGTATTTGCCGGCATCGATCATAGGTTCATAGGTCGACAGCTGGATTGTGACGGCTCCGGCAAGAAATTCGTCCATCACGGCGTCGCTGAGTTTGTATGTGGCCTCGAGCGAGAGCAGTTGCTTGAGGGTGTCGGTGTTGACTGTTGCTACGTCCATTGCTCAAACACGCTGAATCTTATCTTTAGGCTTGGTGACCTGAAATTCCTTGAGGTATAGGGGTGTGGAGTAGGCCAGGTCGAGGAAGTCGCGGCGGTGGAAAGCCCGTTCGGCCAGGGCTACCATGTCGACGGCCAGCGGCACCACATCGGGGACGTGTACCACATTGGACGCCTTGATTACCTCGGCGGCCTTGTCCGAGCCGTCGCCGAAGAGCAGGACCGGACGCCCTGTGGCGACAAGATCGGCATACGAATCGGCATCGAGTATCATTGGGCCGGGCTTGTGCAACTCGGCCAGTCCGAAGTCGTAGGCGGCGGTGAATACCTCCATGCGGCGGGCGTCGATCATAGGTATGAGGATGGATTCGGGATCGACATCATCGGTCGAGAACATCACCCGTGTTGCCATAAGTTCGAGCGTGTTGATACCGATGAGAGGTATCGAGAGCGCATAGGCCAGCCCCTTGGCCTCGCTGAGGCCTATGCGGAGACCTGTGTAGCTGCCCGGGCCGAGACTTACGGCCACGGCATCGAGTTTCAGTTCCTTCTCTGCGGCGAAGTCGAGGCATTTCTTGATGAATCCGCTTAGCATGGCGGCATGGTTGCGTCCCTCAAATTCCTCGGCGTGGCACAGGATCATGCCCTCGGCGGTGAGGGCTGCCGAGCATACGGCGGTGGTGGTGTCGATATTCAGTATTACGGCCATATTGTAGACATTGCTATATTTAATGCAAAATTACAAATTATTTTGCCTCGGACTCAAGTTTTGGAGGCTTTCTTTGCAATTATGCCGAAATTTATCTACCTTTGCACCCGAAAACCGGCCGGCTCGAATGGTGTAATGGTAGCCACGAGGGACTTAAAATCCCTTGGTCATTGCGACCGTGTGGGTTCGAGTCCCACTTCGAGCACCGACATTCCCCGATTAGCGGATTCCACCCCTCTGATTGGGGAATTCTTTTACATTACAAACGATTATGAAGATCACATATACACCCACGGGTACCTGCAGCCGTCTTATCGAGATTGAAGTCGATGATGCCGGCATTGTTACCGACCTGCACGTCACCGGCGGCTGCCACGGCAATCTGCAGGGAATAGCCGCCCTGTGCCGGGGACGACGCGCCGACGAGGTGGCCCGCACACTCCGGGGTATCCGCTGCGGCAACAAGCCTACATCGTGTCCCGATCAGATTGCACTCGCCATAGAGCAGAATATCAATTAACAGTATACACAGACAATATGATTACTCAGGAACAATTAAAAGAGACTTTTGAGCGCAAGCTGGCGCTGAGGAGGTATCTTTGACATCGACAGTAAGAAAATAGAAGTCGAAGAAGAAGAACTGCGCACCCATGTGCCCGACTTTTGGGAACATCCCGAGGAAGCGCAGAAGCAGATGAAAAAAATCAAGGATCTCCAGGCATGGATCGACGGCTATAAGGAGATCGAGGACGTGTGTGAAGAACTCTCGCTGGCTTTTGACTTCGTGAAGGAAGGTCTCGTGGAGGAAGCAGACGTCGACCGTCTCTACGGCACGGCTATCGAGAAGATCGAGGCTCTTGAGCTCCGTAACATGCTCCGCCGCGAGGAAGACAAGCTCGGCGTCGTGCTCAAGATCAACTCGGGCGCCGGAGGCACCGAGGCTCAGGACTGGGCGTCGATGCTCATGCGCATGTATATGCGCTGGTGTGAGCGCCAGGGATACAAGACCTCGATATCCAACCTGCTCGACGGCGACGAGGCCGGCATCAAGTCGTGCACGATCAATGTCGAGGGCGACTTTGCCTACGGATATCTCAAGAGCGAGAACGGTGTTCACCGCCTGGTGCGTGTGTCGCCCTACAATGCCCAGGGCAAGCGCATGACATCCTTTGCATCGGTATTCGTTACCCCGCTCGTTGACGACACCATCGAGGTGAAGGTCGAGCCGGCGTTGCTGTCATGGGACACCTTCCGCTCGGGCGGCGCAGGCGGTCAGAACGTCAACAAGGTGGAATCGGGTGTGCGCCTGCGCTACCAGTTCACCGATCCATATACCGGTGAGAAGGAAGAAATCCTCATCGAGAACACCGAGACGCGCGACCAGCCAAAGAACAAGGAGAACGCCCTGCGTCAGCTGCGTTCCATACTTTACGACAAGGAGCTGCAGCATCGCCTCGCCGAGCAGGCCAAGGTAGAGGCCGGCAAGATGAAGATAGAGTGGGGCTCACAGATACGCTCATACGTGTTTGACGACCGCCGTGTGAAAGACCACCGCACAGGCTTCCAGACCTCGGATGTCGGCGGCGTGATGGACGGCGACATTGACGGATTCATCAAAGCCTACCTAATGGAATTCGCCGGCAAGGAAGAAGAGGAATAAATTCCTCCATCCATAACAGACGAGAGCCGATCCCTTATGGGGCGGCTCTCGTTGTCTACATATTTGAAAAACTCTTAAGATCGAAGAACATCAGTCGTGTATCGTCATCCTTGTCAAGACTGGAAAAAAAGATAAAACCACATTTCTGATAAAATGGGACTGCACTTCTAAGTGCATCTACGGTAAGAAACCTGCATCCAAGTCTTTTTACTTCTGTAAATGTATATTTTATATTGTCAAGGATTGCAGTGCCTATTCCTTGACCTGCATACTGTTCATTTACAGCAAGACGGCCAATTTTTACTGCCGGATAACTTCTTCGGCGTTTATTATTGGGAATTTGGCGGTTGATTTTGTTCCATGCGCCTTTTTCATCAGGATTAAAAGAAATTTTGTCTGCCAGGAGGCTGTAGTAAGCAACTGTAGCATTTTTAACAGGATCTTCAAGCAGATATGTTACGGCCATTAATTCATTTTGATAATGCAACGCATCTTCAAAGAGGAACTCGTTCAAATCATCATCTGCACATTTGAATGGTCTGATGATCGTATCGGGTGCCAGTTGACTTTGACGAAAGACCGGCGAAGTCATTTTACCATTGGAAGTTACTGATGGACCTGAAGTATTCGTAAGCTTTGCGGGCTTTGTCACGTTCTTCCTGTGACACAGGCTTGGTATGCGAGATCAGATTCTCAAGCCGTTCCGCATCCTTTCCGTATAGTTCGGGCGTTTCTTTAATAGGTCGTGCCATTGTGGAGATATTTGTCTTTTCTACTGCAAAGATACAACAAAAAATTGATATAAAATGATTTGCTCCTGTTTTTTTATTTTTTCTTAGGCTGGATGTTGAGACGATACTGGAGGGAGAAAAGGACGTAGCGGGGCAGGGTGTTGGTGTAGCTGACAGTGCGGCCGCTGGCTGTGACGGCATAGTTGACGTTTGACAGCTTGTGCAGCAGGTCGAAGCCGTCGATCATGAATACCCAGCGGCTGTTGCGCGGCGGACAGTAGCTGACACGGGCGTTCCAGATGGGGTCGGTGGTGTCAAGATAGTCCACTCCGTAGCCGCGGCGCGTGTAGCAGGTGAAGTCGGTGCTGATGCCGAATCCGGCCGGAAGCTTGAATATGCCCGTGATGCCGTAGTTGAAGTGGTTGGCGTTAAGGGTATTGAATCCGACCTGTGTGGAGGTGGTATGGCGGTTGGTGAAGTCGCCGCGCAGTTGCAGCATCTGCTTGCCGAGCTGCCACGACAGCTTGAAATTCTCGGTAAACGTACGTGTTTTCACCTTTGTGTGCTCGGGTTCCTGCATGTCGATGCCTATCATGTCGTTGATATGCGCGATTACGGCATCGGTCGACGAACTGAGCGTAAACTGTTTAGAGGCGCCGAACTGCCAGCTGAGTTCATTGGTGATTGCGGCGCGGTTATTTCCGTTTACGTTATACATGCGGTTGTAGCGTATGCCTTTTGAAGTGTCGTAGGTATATCCGAGTGTGAGCTCGCGGTCAGTGTGTATGTATCCGAGGTACAGAATATTGGAAAGTGTGTGCGATGCGGGGGTATAGCTCCACCGTATCAGGTGGTTGTGCCGGTTCTGTACTTTGAGGCCCGGATTGCCGAGGTATATGTTGAGCGGGTCGGCGTCGTTGATCACGTCTACCATGTCGGCGAGCTCGGGCAGCTTAGGCTCGATACGGTAGCTGTAGCGCACCGAATTGCGGTAGCGTGTGCCGCGGCCTTCGCCCGACTTGTTGAACTGGCACTCGATCATGCCGGTCCATATGCTGTTGATGGTCAGGGTGGCGTTGTCGGTTGATAATTTGTAGGTGCGGTTGTTGCGCCAATAGTCGAAATGACGGTGTACAAGATTGATTTCGGGCTGCAGGCGCACGGTGAGCCATGCGTCGCTGAACGTTTTGTTGAACATTGCCATCGGGTTGATGGAGTGGCGGTTTTCGATGGTGCGCGAGGTGTAGCTGTTGGCCGGATCGAGAACTCCGAGATATCCTGCCGGCACCACTCCATATACTCCCATGTCCTCAAGGCGGTCGAGGGCATACATATATGAGTCTTTTGTGCGGTCGAGGAAGTGAAATTTGTATTCAAGGCTCAGGTAGAAGTCGCCGGGCTGTGCCGAGTATCTGATGCCGCCGCTAAGCCGCATGGTGTGGTTGGGCGTGTTGTCGGTATATTGGCGGCGGATGTCGGTCGGCTTTGGGTTAGCGCCGTAGTTTATTTCGTAGTCGCGCCACAGTTCTTCCTTGCGCGAATCGTAGCTTGCCGCGAGGTCTATGCTCAGTCGGTCGGATGTTTTGGGTAGTTTGTAGTTGAAATACGGGTATATCCCTCCCGACAGGTTGCGGCTCCAGCCGTCGCTGCGTGTCTTGGCACGGTTGAGGATGTGAGTGAGCCGTTCGTCGCTGCCGTCCGAATATATTGCATCGAGTATTTCGGCAGTGATGCCCTCCTGCTCCTCGTCGAAAGTTCCCGACAGTGCGGAGCCTGAATTCTTGCTGTGGTTGTAACTGCCATGTAGATAGCCGCCGTAGGTGAAGGCATCTTTCACCGTGTGGTAGAAGCTATGGTTGGTGCTTACCGATGTCTCGCGGTTGTGGTTGCCGCTGAACGAGTTGTCGTAGGTGTCGCCGCCGGGCAGGAAATTGGTGCGCGCTGTAGTGGTGAGAACATTGTTGACGGTCTGGCGGAAAGTGAGGCTGCCGTTGGCCGACAGGTTGCCGTCGGCGTTCTCATGGTTGTAGTTGAAGCCGGCCATGCGGTATTCCTTCTTGCCGTTGGGCATCATCTCGGGTGTCCATGTGTCGTTGCGGCCCGGGGTGCGGTTGTCGTTGAGGTTGTTGGCGTTGCCCACAAACGACAGTCGTGTGGTGGCGTTGAACCACGATGCGAACACCTTGGCGATATATCGGTCGCCGGTGCCGTAGCCGCCCTGGCCGTTGATTATCCAGCCCATGTTGTATTCCTTCTTGAGCTTGACGTCCATGGTGAGGAGCTTGGGCGCGGCCACATCGTGGGTGAGTTTGGCTTTGTTGCTCTGCCCTTCATACACCTCGATATTCTTCACTGTATAGGCTCCGATATTCTCGAGCATAAGGTTGTTGTTGCCGTCGAGAAATTCCTTGCCGTTGAGCAGCAGCGATTCCACAAACTGGCCGTTGATCTTGATCTGGCCGTCGTTGTTAAGCTCCACACCGGGCAGCTGGGCGATGAGGGCATCGAGCATCGAGCCTTCGGCGAGCTGGAAGGCGTCGGCATTGTATACCACTGTATCGCCCTTGTTGTAGAATTTGATTTTGGTGCTTGTCACCGACACCTCGTTGAGCATCTGCGGAGCGCGTTCGAGGTAGATTGTGGGCATATTGCGATAATTTTCCCGCCGGCCTATGCGCTCCACGGTGTGGGTGACGGTAAGCTTGTTGTAGCCGTCGCATATCACATCGAATATGTATGTCGA
The DNA here is from genome assembly GCA_017624155.1 of Muribaculaceae bacterium. GTDB lineage: Bacteria > Bacteroidota > Bacteroidia > Bacteroidales > Muribaculaceae > CAG-873. Next base: position 9,735 of record JAGANS010000038.1, read on the forward strand.
GTCGACCCTCGGCACTTTCAGATAGAAAGTCGACAGAGTGTCGATCTGTCCCGCGCGGTACGTGAGGCCCTGATTGGCGCGGAGGGTATCGCATACGTTACCGAGTGAGTCGTAGAGGAGTACGCGTGCGTCGATTAGGTCGGTCTTGCGCAGATTGTCCTTTACGCGGCCTACAAGATAGAGTTCGTGCTTTGCGGCAAAGGCACATACGACCGTGGCGGCGATTATGATTGATGTGATGATTTTTTTCATGTGAGGCAGATAGGATAATGTGTTTCATGGTGACTAAATCGTTAGTCACGGTGCAAAGATATACCTAATTTTTAAGTTATGCAAATAATTGCGGACAAAAACACATGTAAATAGTATCTTTACCCCTTTACAGGAGTTCTACGGTGTTGATTTTGCGCTTGGGCTGGATACTGAGGCGATATTGCACGGAGAAGAGGACGTAGCGGGGCAGGGCGTTGGTGTAGCTGACGGTGCGTCCGCTGGCGGTGACGGCATAGTTGACGTTGGAGAGTTTGTGGAGCAGGTCGAAGCCGTCGACCATGAATACCCAGCGTTTGTGGCTCGGCGGGCAGTATGTGGCACGGACGTTCCAGATGGGGTCGGTGGTGTCGAGATAGTCGACGCCGTAGCCGCGGCGGGTGTAGCATGTGAAGTCGGTGCTGATGCCGAAGCCTGCCGGGAGTTTGAACAGGCCCGATATGCCGTAGTTGTAGTGGTTGGCATTTAAGGTGTTGAAGCCCGGTCGTGCCGACGATGTGTGGCGGTTGAGGTAGTCAAACCGCAGCTGAATAGATTGGCCTGCAAACTGCCATCCGAGTTTTACCTTTTCAAGTATGAAGTTGGTACGTACCTTTGTAAGCTCGGGCTGTTGACGGTCGACCCCGATCATGTCGGATGACTTGGCGAATGTGGCATCGGTATCGGAGTAGAAGGAGAACTGCTTGGATGAGCCGAACTGTATGTTGAAGTTATTGGTAATGGATGCCGAGTGATTGCCGTCGACGTTGTACATACGGTTGTGGCGTACACCTGTGGCTGTGTCGTAGGTGTAGCCGCGGGTGAGGGCGTTGAGGGTGTAACCGTAGCTTATGTAGAATGTGTTGCCGAAGGTTTGGGTGATAGGCTTGTAATACCAGCGAATCTGATGCCGGTGCTCTGTCTGGGACTTCAGATCGGGATTGCCGAGGTAAATGTTGAGGGGATCGGCGTCGTTGACTACATCTACCATATCTACGAGCTCGGGCAGTGTGTGGTTGATGCGGTATTGGTATTGCAATGAGTGACGGAACATTTTATTGGGTCCGTGCTTGTCAAACATATAATAAATGTTGCAGTCCCACGAGCTGTCGATGGAGAACAGAGTGTTGTTTGTTGACAGGACGTATGAGCGGTCGTTGCGCCAGTAGTCGAAGTGGCGGTGACGCAGCGACAGGTTGGGAGCGATGCGCATATTTAGTGTACCCTTCTCGTGAAAGTCTTTGTAATATGAGAACTGCGGTGAGATGCTGTGACGGTTTTCGATCGTACGCGATGAGTAGCTGTTGGCCGGGTCGAGTGCAGCAAGATAGCCGACAGGCACTGTGCCGTATATGCCCATATCCTCGAGGCGTTCGAGCGCATACATATAGGAATCCTTTGTGTTGTCGGTAAAAGAGTAGTTGTATGTTAAATTGAGGTAAGCACCGCGGGCCACAAGAATACTGTAGCCTGCATATCCGCCGAGGTTCAAGGTATGGTTGGGGGCGTTGTCGATGTACTGGCGGCGCTTGTCGGCGGCCACGGGGTCAGTCCCGAAATTGATGTTGTAGTCGCGCCATATCTCCTCTTTAGCTGAAGTATAGCCCGCGTTTGCTCCGATTCGCAGGTTCTCGGTATCTGTGATTTTGAAAGAGAAAATTGGTGCGACAGTGCCCGAAAGATTCCGGCGCCATCCGTCAGTGCGGGTCTTGGAACGGTTGATTATCGACTCGAGCATCTCGTCGGTGCCGGCCGAGTAGATGGCGTCGAGAATCTCGGCAGTCATATCCTCGTATTCGCGGTCGAAAGTACCGGCAAGCGAGGATGCGTCGTTCTTGGTATGGTTGTAGGATCCGAGAAGAGTGCCTCCGACGCCATATCGGCCTATACGGCGTGTAATGCTGTGGCGGGTGTTGAGGTTCGTCTGGCGGAAGTGGCTGTTGCCGAAAGAATTGTCGTAGGTATCTCCGCCGGGCAGGAAGTTGATGCGCGAGGATACGGTGCTGTTATTATTGACCGTCTGGTTAAATGTGAGGTTGCCGTCGGCGGTAAAGGTATCGTTGCCGTTGGCAAAGTTGTAGTTGATGCCGGCCGAGTGGTATTTCTTTTTGCCGCTTGGCATCATTTCGGGTGTCCAGGTGTCGTTTTTGCCGGGAGTGCGGTTGTCATTTAGATTGTTGGAGTTGCCGGTGAACGACACACGGGAGTTGTCGTTGAACCAAGATGCGAATGCGCGGGCGATATAGCGGTCGCTGGTGCCGTAGCCGGCCTGGCCGTTAATCAGCCAGCCCATGTTGTACTCCTTCTTTAGACGCACGTCCATGGTGAGCAGCTTGGGCGCAGTGACGTCGTCCATAAGCCGTGCCTGGCGCGACTGGCCTTCATATACCTGGATATCCTTCACTGTGTATGCTCCGATGTTGTCGAGCATCAACCGGTTATCTCCCCCGAAGAATTCCTTGCCATTGAGCAGGAGCGATTCCACAAATTTGCCGTTGACCTTTATCTGTCCGTTGTTGTTGAGTTCTACGCCCGGCAGTTGGGCGATGAGGGCATCGAGCATCGAGCCTTCGGCGAGCTGGAATGCATCGGCGTTGTATACGATGGTATCGCCTTTGTGGTAGAATTTGATTTTGGTTGTAGTTACGCTGACCTCGTTGAGCATCTTGGGCGCGCGGTCGAGGTATATGACAGGCATCTCGCGCCTCAGCTCACGCTTGCGGATTTTCTTGGTCGTGTAATTGAAACTGTATAGCTTGTAGCCGTCGCAGATTACATCAAACATATATGTTGAGTCGGCGCGCGGCACATTTACGCAAAACTCGGCGACAGTTTCCGCGCGGCCTGCACGATAGGTGTAGCTTGTACGGGTTCTTATGGTATCGGTGGCAATGCCTTCGCTGTCAAGGAGTAGAAGTTTGGCTTCAGACAGCGGTTGCTTGTTTATGGCGTCTTTTACTTCGGCGATGAGCTGGAAATCATTGTCGGTAGCGAACGTGTATACCGAAAGGAGCATTATGATGAACGTTACTGCAAGCTTTTTCATAAAAAATAGTTGTCTCGTGTTTTGAGAATGGTATAAGAAATGATACTGTTGATTTATTAGGCACAAAGATAGGTATATTTTGCAAATAAAAAGCATTAAATGCAAAAAAAACTTTAACGGTCGCGAAAATTTACGAAATCTGTATGCCAACAATATCACTTTCATTGATGAGGCTTCAGTCCGCGTGCACCTCCGCCTGGAGGCTCCGGTGAACGCGGTTACGAGTAAATCGGCGGCCTTCGCACGCCCCTTGGTGGGTTTAGGGTTGAGGTTTATGGTTTAATTCCTCATGCCTAAACCTTCAACCCTCAACCCTCAACCTTCCCACCGGGACTTACTGTTTCGTCGCGGTAGTTGCGTTGGCGGGGAGGTGGAGGCGGTGCCTTAGGTTTCTTCTTGCTTTTTTTTGATGTGTGAGGGCGGGCGGCGGCACTGTCGGCGGCGACCTTGACTGTATCGACAATCACCACCGGAGCCGGATACGCAGCCTCGCGGCCACAGCGGGTGCCGGCCACGCCTGCCAGCAGCAACAGCAATATGCCGGTGCATATCGCCGCTACTGTGGTGCGCGAGGTGAAACGGTCCCTGATCATATAAATGTATATATGAGTATCAGCGCTATCATCACGGGGGCGAGATAACGGATAATGAACATCACAATGCCCGACAGATGCGAGCGTATGGTGCCGTTGTTGGTGAGCTCACGCTTAAGCAGTCCCTTGGGAGCGAACCAGCCGATGAATACGCATACCGCGATCGACACTATGGGCAGGATGATGTTGGTGGCGAAAGTATCAAGAAAATCGAATATCGTGAGACCGAAAATCTTGAAATCAGCCAGGGTGCTGAACGACAGCGAGCACACCATGCTGAGCAGCGGCAGCGGCAATATCGTGGCGAGGCATGCCTTGAAGCGGCTGAGTCCGAAACGCTCGCGGCAGAAGGCTATCGTGACCTCGAGCAGCGATACTGTGGAGGTAAGAGCCGCCACAAACAGCAGCAGGAAGAACATCGCCGACCATAGCTGCGGCGCGGGCAGGCAGGCGAATACCTCGGGAAGTGTCTGGAACACCAGTGTGGCCCCCGCGAGCGAGTGGTCAGTAAGACCGAAACTCGATACCGACGGGAATATCACGAACCCCGTGAGCAGCGCCACCAGCAGGCTCATAAGCGCCACAATAGTGGCTGTGGGCGTGAGACGTGTGTTGGCCGGATAGTAGGCCGAGTAGGTGATGAGGATACCCATGCCGAGGCTGAGCGAAAAGAATGTCTGTCCCAGGGCGTTGATTACAGTGGCCGGGGTTATGACCGAGAAATCGGGTCGCAGGAACCATTCCACGCCCTCGCCGGCACCCGGCAGTGTGAGCGTGACGCAACACAGGGCTACGAGGAGTACAAACAGCAGTGGCAGCAGCACATTGCTGAGGCGTTCGATGCCTTTCTGCACGCCTCCGACGAGCACGCCGAGGTTGAGCAGTATCACCAGCCAGGTAAAGGCCACCGGTGCTACGGGGGTGCTGATGTATTCGTTCATTTTGGCGAGAAAGGCAGCGTCGGCACCGGCAAAGTCGCCGCCGGCCTCAAGTCGGCCCACGCCGGCAAAGAGGTCGCCCGTTATTGACTGCCACAAGTATTCGAGTGTCCATCCCTCGACCACTATGTAGAAGCAGGTTATAATATACGAGGCGAATATGCCGAGGGCCCCCGCCAGCCACCATGCTTTGCCCGGGGCGAGGCGGCGGAAGGCTCCTATGGCGTCGCTCTGCCCGGCACGGCCAAGCGAGAATTCGGCCAGCATCACGGGTATGCCGAGCAGGGCCACGCAGCCGATATACAGAAGCAGGAATGCGGCGCCCCCGTTGGCTTGCGTCACCGCCGGGAAGCGCCAGATGTTGCCCAGACCCACGGCCGAACCGACCGTGGCGGCGATTAGACCGATTTTCGACCCGAATTGATTCTTTGACATAGCGGAATGTATTGGAAATGAATGGAAAATGATCCGGGATTAATCAGACGAGCTCGCAGATGAGCGTAGCCGATGTAGCGTCGGTCACACGCACGCGCACTGTGCTGCCGATGCTGATGCCGCCGCGGGGCAGTACGCAGGCCTTGTTGCCCTCGGTGCGGCCGGTGAGCTGCTCATGGCTGCGCTTGGAGAAGCCCTCGACCAGGACATCAAACTCGCGGCCGATGTCGCGGCGGTTCGACTCGAGCGACAGCTCGTTCTGAAGGGCTATCATGCGGTTGAGGCGCTCGATCTTTACCTCCTCGGGCACGTTGTCGGGCATCGTGCGCGAGGCCAGTGTACCTGGGCGCTCCGAATACTTGAACATGAAGGCGGCGTCGAATCCCACCTCGCGCATCAGCGACAGTGTGGCCTCGAAGTCTTCCTCTGTCTCGTCGTGAAAGCCGGTGAACATGTCGGTGGTGATGGTGCACTGCGGCATGGCCCGGCGTATTGCGGCCACACGGTCCAGATACCACTCGCGGGTGTACTTGCGGTTCATGGCGGCGAGCACCTTGTCGCTGCCCGATTGCACGGGCAGGTGGATATGCTTGCACAGGTTGGGCCGGGAGGCTATGGCGGCTATCACCCCGTCGGACAGATCCTTGGGATGCGAGGTGGTGAAGCGCACCCGCATGTCGGGAGCGGCGTCGGACACGGCGAGGAGCAGGGCGGCGAAGTCAGTGGTGCGTCCGGCGTCGTCGGTGTAGCTGTACGAATTGACGTTCTGTCCCAGCAGCGTTACCTCCTTGAATCCGCGGACGCGCAGGTCGGCCACTTCGCGCAGTATGCTGTCGAGTTCGCGACTGCGTTCGCGACCGCGTGTATATGGCACTATGCAGTAGGAGCAGAAGTTGTTGCATCCGCGCATTATGCTTACGAAGCCGCCCACGCGGTTGCCCCCCAGGCGGCGGGGCACTACGTCGCGGTATGTCTCGGTGGTGCTCAGCTCCACGTTGACGGCCTTCTCGCCGGCCTCGGCTGCGGCGAACAGGGCGGGCAGGTCGAGGTATGCGTCGGGGCCGGCGACGATGTCGACGCCACGTGTGGTAAGACCGTCGCGTACGCGCTCGGCCATGCAGCCGATAACGCCGATCAGCAGGCGACGGCCGGCCTTCTTGCGCCGCAGCGACCCGAGGTATTGCAGGCGCGAGAGTATCTTCTGCTCCGCATTGTCGCGTATCGAGCAGGTATTCAGTAATATGGCATCGGCGAGGGCAATGTCGCCGGTCATCTCATATCCGGCCATTTCCATCACCGAGGCCACTACCTCCGAGTCGGCCACATTCATCTGACAGCCATAGGTTTCAATATACAGGCGGGGGGAGGAGTCATTCACTCCGTCGCCGTTTTTTATGTAGTTTTCAGACATTTTACGCGAAAAATTTGTGCTATTGCACTATTATAACTAAATTTGTGCAAAATTACGAAAAAACGTGGACTTAGGGAAAATAATCGATGAAATAGTGCCTTGGTTAGTGCTGCTCGGCATGTTTGTGCCTTACCTGAAAAAACTCAGGAAAGCGCAGAAAATGGCCGATGCCAAGCACCGCCCCGGGCAGTCGGCTCCGCGACGCATGGCGCCTGTGCAGCGTGAATCGACAGCAGCGTTGCCGCGCACGCTCGATCCCTCGCTCCGCGTTTCCAACGCTGCGCCGATACAACCCGTGGCGGCACCGCTGCCCGACGAAGGTGTGCGTACCACCCCCGACGCGGCCCCCATGCAGATGCCGGCGGCACGTGAGCGCGGAAGACGTGCCCGCGAATTGCGACGCGCATTGGTGTGGAACGAGATACTGACCAGAAAATATTGAAAAACGAAATAAAATCAAATACCTAACCATCAACACATCACATGGCTTATAATTATATCACGGCTCAAGAAGCCGCCGAAATGATTAAAGACGGCGATACGCTGGGTATGTCGGGCTTCACCGCCCCCGGTGCCCCAAAGTTTATCTCTGAACATATCGCAGCCAAGGCCGAGCGCGAACATGCCGAAGGCCGTCCTTTCAAGATCAATATCTTTACCGGGGCCTCCACCTCCGATCACCTTGACGGCGTACTCGCCCGCGCCAACGCCATCAACATGCGCGCACCTTATCAGAATATACCTGATCTGCGCAAGCGCATCAACTGCCACGACGTGCACTACTTTGACCGCCATCTCTCCGACATGGCGCAGGAAACACGCTATGGCTTCTACGGCAAGATCGACTATGCCATCATCGAGGCCGCCGACATCACACCCGACGGTGAGATTATACTCGGCTGCGGTGTAGGCAACGTGCCTACATTCGCCCACATGGCCGACAAGATATTCATCGAGCTCAACGCCAAGCTGCCCCACACCCTGCTCGGCATGCACGACGTATATATGCCCGCCGATCCTCCATACCGCCGCGAAATCGGCATATACAAGCCCAGCGACCGCATCGGTTCGCCGGTTCTGAAAATCGATCCCTCCAAGGTTGTCGGCATCGTGCGCACCGACTCATACGACTGCGTGAAGCCATTCACCGAGCCCGACGATATCTCCAAACAGATCGGCTCCAACGTGGTGCGCTTCCTTATCAACGAATACAAGCGTGGCGGCATACCCAAGGAATTCCTGCCCCTGCAGAGCGGTGTGGGCAACGTGGCAAATGCCGTGCTGTACGACCTCGGCGAAAGCACCGTGCTCCCCACATTCCAGATGTACACCGAGGTGATACAGGACGCCGTGCTCGAGCTCATGAAGAAGGGTAAATGCACATTTGCATCCACATGCTCGATGACCTTCTCCGACAAGGTAGAAGAAGAGCTCTTCGGCAACATCGACTTCTTCCACGACAAGATTCTGATGCGTCCCGCCGAAATCTCCAACAATCCCGAGGTGATACGCCGACTCGGCGTCATAGCTATGAACACCGCTCTCGAGGCCGACATATTCGGTGGTGTAAACTCCACCCACGTGCTCGGCACCAAGATGATGAACGGTATCGGCGGCTCGGGCGACTTCACCCGCAACGCCTATATCTCAATCTTCTCATGCCCCTCGGTTACTAAGGGCGGCCTTATCTCCAATATAGTGCCGATGGTGGCCCATGCCGACCACTCCGAGCACTCGGTTGACGTCATTGTCACCGACCAGGGCATCGCCGACCTGCGTCACCTCGATCCCGTACAGCGCGCCTACGAGATCATCAACAACTGCGCTCACCCCGACTATCGTCCGCTGCTACTCGACTACCTCAAGATGGGCAAGGGCGGTCAGACTCCCCATTCGCTCGCCGCAGCGTTTGCCTTCCACAACGCATTCAACGAAACCGGCGACATGCGCAACGCCGACTTCGGCAAGTATTGCTGATAACTTCCCGATATAGACCCACAGCGGCTCCGCCACCACGGCGGGGCCGCTGTGTCGTTTATCTCAGGCGTGTGAAGGGGGCCTGTTAAAAAGGTACCGGGATGAGCGTCTCACGACGTCCATCCCGGCGATGCTATAGTAAAACTATTACTAAATAAACTCTGTTTAGAAGGAGGATTGAGATCAGCGAACGATCACCTTCTCAACCTTGTTGCCTGCGCGGCGTATGTAGAGGCCGTTGGCGGGCTCAGCCACACGAACACCCTGCAGGTTGAAGTATTCAACCACACCATTCTCCTCAGCCTCGATATCGGCGATGCCGGAGGGGATTTCTGCATATTTGACAGTGATTGAGGTGAATTTGGGTTTGTCAGTGGCTGTGAAAGTAACACTGGATATGTGCTCGTCGCTTCTTGCAACTGTCGGTGTCCAGGAACCATTATTATAGTTGCCTTCATTAGCAGTCATTTTGTCTAAGGTTGAACCTGCAAATATAATCTCGGTTAGGTATGTTCCGTCCTTAACTTTGATTTCGAGAGTGTTGCCGCTATACATGCGAGCTGTAACATCGGATGTATAATATTTGGGCGAATTTGAGCTATTTGTACCCTTATTAAAAGTATAGGTTACGAAGCCGATTGTTTTCGTTGATAATTCAGCACCATTGGAATATCCGAGTTTAGAAAAATCGATAGTTTCCTCTGTTGCGTTGGGATCAATGACTGTGAGAGTATATGAGGCTTCACCTGCTTTGAACTCTGCTGTTTCTTCAGAAGTAGCTGTTATTGTTGTTGTACCTGCCTTAAGGATGGTGACAGTTCCGTCATTTGTTACAGTTGCGACAGCTTCGTCGGAAGATTTATAGCTTACAGCAAGGCCGTTGGGGTTGGTGAGCTCGGGAGCGGTGAAGTCTTCGCCAAGGTTGGCAGTATAAGCTTCTTCAGTGAATGCAAGACCTGCGGGATCTTTTGCAGTGCTGCTTACAGTGTATTCAACTGTAATTGAACGAGGGCCATTATCTTTAGCAGATGCCACAAATTTAGCCTGGTTATTTTCAACGGTAAGGCTTTTTGTTGAAACAGTTGGGTTGGTCCATTTACTGCCTTTTTCTACCCACACGTAGCTTACGGAATTGATTGTTACATCTTCGCTTGCTGTTATAGTGAAACTATTGTTTGCGTACATGCGAATGCAGTCGCCAGATGTATAATATGTTGGCGCATTACTGCCTGTATTTTTTTCAAAAGTTACAGTGATGTTATTATCAGTACTCTTCAGTTCTGATACAGCATTAGCATTTGTCAGACCTTCCGTAGTAAACGTATAGGTTTCCGCGTATGATGCGAAGCTGAAGCTGAGCATCAACGCCATTAGGAGTAAAAGTTTTTTCATAAGCGTTTTTTTGTTTGGTTTATATAGATTTGATAGTTGTCGGAGTGGGTTGAAAGTAAGGGAGTTGTGCCTTTTTATCGATTTGAGCCGCGACAGCGGCAGAAACACTGCAAAGGTAAACATTTTTTCACAAATTACCCCCCCATTTGTTAAATGAAGTTAAATTATTATTGTGCATGAATGTTGAATAGCCCCGGATATGAAAAAAGCCGCGCCCGGGTGGGTGCGGCTTGTGGGATGGTATGTGGCGGACTTATTTGCCGAGACCGTTGTAGTTCTTGGAGTAGCGGAGCATCTGGGGCATGTAGCCCTCGCCGTAGGTGACTTTGACGTTGGTTATATTGCCGTTGTCATCGTAGACGGCTTCATACACGGGATTGACAAAGCCCTTGTAGGGGGCGATGCTGAGTTTGGAGTAGCGCTTGAGCACTTCCTGATGCAGCTTGGGGTCGACCTTGACGGCATAGCGCTGTACGAGGTCGGCGCCGGCGGCGTAGTCGCCTTCGCTCTTGATGCGCTGGATCTCGCCGAGGAGCTGTCCGAAGAGGTCGCGCAGAGCGCGGTAGTCGTTGATGCGTACGTAAGTCTTGCCGCCGCGCTTGGTGAGTTCGACCACCTTGTCCTTTTTGCCGTGCTCGTAGGCCCAGCGGGCAATGAGCTGGCGGTTGCGCATGTGGGCTTCCTCGATGTCCTTGCCCGGCTCGATGCGCATGAGCTGTGTCATGAGGCCGTTGAGCATATATTTGTAGTATTCGGCCTGATAGGCGTCGGGGTTGTCGAGCAGACCGAGTTCGATGAGCTTGGGATCTGCGAGGTAGTAGAGGGCGAAGAGGTCGGCGCGGGCTTCTTCGAGTGTCGATCCGTGGGCCTTGAGTGCGTCGGGATCGACACCGGGGAGGAGACGGCCCGATCCGTGGCCGAGGCATTCGTGGAGGTCGGTGTGCAGATTGTCGGTGATGAAGAGGTATTTGTCGAGCAGCTCGCGGGTGGGAGCGTCGATGACAAATTCCTCGTTGAAGCCGTTGCCGTGCGATGCCTCGTCGTAGGCCTGAGTGATATTCTCGAGGGTTACTGACTTGGAGCCGTGTGCGGCGCGGATCCAGTTGGCATTGGGCAGGTTGATGCCGATGGGGGTGGCGGGGTAGGCGTCGCCGGCGAGGATAGCGGCGGTGATAACCTTGGCCGACACGCCCTTGACTTCATCCTTGCGGAAGCGCGGATCCACGGGCGAGTTGTTCTCAAACCACTGTGCATTGGCCGAGAGGACCTCGGTGCGGTGGCTGGCAGGGATGTTCTTGAAGTTGACGATGGATTCCCATGAGCCGGTCATGCCCAGTGGGTCGCCGTAGCTCTCGATGAAGCCGTTGATGAAGTCGACCTGCGAGGCGGTGTCCTCGGTCCATTTGATGGAATAGTCATCGAATGTGGCGAGATCGCCTGTGGTGTAGTAGTCGATGAGGCGGGCTATGACGAGGCGCTGGGCATCGTTCTCGGCATAGGCCATTGCCTTGGTGAGGTTGTCGACGATATGTGCTATGGCGTCGGAGTAGAGGCCTCCGAGCTTATAGGTCTGCTCGGTCACCTTGCCGTTCTTCTTTACGACGCGGGTGTTGAGACCGTATGATACAGGGGTAGGATCGGCGGGATTCTTGAGGGCGTTGTAGTAGTCCTCGACTTCCTGCTGTGTGACACCTTCATAGAAGTTGTTGGCCGATGTGAGAATGAGGTCCTCGCCCTCGGCCTGGTTGACGCGCTTGGCATCGACAGCCGGGTCGAAGATGACGGCAAGAATCTCGGCGCGCACAGGCTTGTTGTCGACAGTGGCCATTGCCTGCTCGAACCACGCCTGCGAGAATCCGGGCGTGAACTTATCCATCGAGTAGTGGTGATGGATGCCGTTGGCAAATTCCACCTGCTTTACGTATTGTTCGAAGGCTTTGAAGTCGGCCGTCGAGCGGTCGCCCTTGTAGTTCTGATACAGATTCTCGAGCAAGGCGCGAATCTCGAGGTTGTGCTTATAATTCTGATCCCACAGGATGTCGCGGCCCCACAGAGCAGCCTCGGTGAGATAATAGACGAGACGCTTCTGATTTAGCGACAGCGAATCGAAGTCGGGTACCTGATAGCGGAGCACTTCAATGTCGGCAAAGTTGTCGGCATGGTAGTCGAAAGGAGTTCCCTGTGCCATTACAGCTGAGTATGCGGCGGTCAGCGCGAGGGCCGACAGAGCCACGGTTTTGAATGTTGACATATTGTTGGTAGTTGCGGTTTATTCTACATATAGTACGAGTCCCTTGAGATATTCGCCCTCGGGATGGTAAATATTGACGGGATGGTCGGCAGGCTGAGTGAGCTGGTGGAGGATGCGCACCCTGCGGCCGGTCTGTGCTGCGGCCGAGAACACTGCAAGGCGGAACTGTTCGCGGCTCACGGCCTGTGAGCACGAGAATGTGAATACTATGCCGCCCGGAGCTACCTTGGCGATGCCGGCGGCGTTGAGCTTCTGATAGCCGCGCAGGGCGTTGCGCAGGGCCGAGCGGTGTTTGGCGAAGGCCGGCGGGTCGAGGATGATGAGGTCATAGTCGCCGGTGGCGGTGTTGTCGAGAAACTTGAATGCGTCCTCGGCGAATGCCTCGTGGCGTGTGTCGCCGGGGAAGTTGAGGGCTATGTTGGCGTCGGTGAGCGCTACGGCCTTGGACGACGAGTCGACCGAGTGTACCTTTGCAGCTCCTCCGCGCATGGCATATACCGAGAATCCGCCGGTGTAGCAGAACATGTTGAGCACGCGGCGTCCGGCGCTGTAATGCTCGAGCAGTGAGCGGTTGTCGCGCTGGTCGACGAAGAATCCTGTCTTCTGTCCGCGCAGCCAGTCGATGTTGAATTTCAGTCCGTTCTCAATGGCTACGCTCGAGTCGGCATGGCCGATGAGATATCCGTTGGGCGCGTCGAGATGGGCCTTGTAGGGCAGGGTGGTCTCCGACTTGTAGTACACGCTGCGGATGTCGAGACCGTCGATCTGCGTGAGCTGCATGGCGATGATCTCGCGGGCGAAGTGCATCCCCGGCGAGTGAGCCTGTATCACGGCGGTGTCGCCGTAGATATCCACCACGAGGCCGGGCAGGAAGTCACCCTCGCCGTGCACGAGGCGGAATGCTGTGTTGTCGGGGCGATGCAGCCCCAGTGCCTTGCGCATCTGCCATGCGCGCCGCAGGGCGTCGCCGTAGAATTCGGGCGTGATCTCGATGTCGTCGAATGCGAGCATGCGCACGGCGATGGAGCCGATCTGGAAGTGACCCACGCCCATCGGGCGGCCGTCCGAGGCGACTACGCGCACGATGTCACCCTCTTCGATGCTGTCGTCGCCCGGCTGAGGCATCGACACCAGTGCGCCTGAGAATACCCAGGGGTGGAAGCGCAGCAGCGACTCCTCTTTGCCTCGTTTTAGTGTAAGCGTCTTATACAAGGTTGTATGGGGAATATTGAATGGTGAATGTTGAATTATTTGAGCACGAGGCGGTAGACGTCGTTGAGGTTGGCGTAGACGAGCAACAGCAGCAGGAATCCCATGCCGATCATGTTGGCCACCTCGATGAATCGTTCGCCGGGCTTGCGCCGGGTCACTATCTCGATGAGCAGGAACAGCGTGTAGCCGCCGTCGAGCGCCGGAATCGGTATGATGTTCATGAACGCCAGGATCACCGACAGGAATGCGGCTATCTGCCAGAACGAGTACCAGTTCCACTGATTGGGGAAGAGGCTGCCGAGAGTGCCGAATCCGCCTACGCTCTGCGCACCCTGCTTGGTGAAGAGCAGCTTGAGCGAGGATACGTATGTGGTGAGCTGGTCGACGCCGTTCTGCCAGCCGCGGGGTACTGCCTCAAGGAACGAGTACCGGATGTCTGTGACGTCGAATATCTTGTCGGGCGAGGTGAGCTGTATGCCGATCTTGCCGTCGGAATTGATTTCGACGGGGAGGCTTATGGTCTTGCCGTCGCGTTCCACTGTCATATCGACGGTCTTGGCCGCCTGTCGCGTCAGGGCCGGGAAGAATTCGGTGAGGGTGGGAGTGGTGTCGGAGGCCACGGCCAGTATGCGGTCGCCCTCTCGTATGCCGGCGCGGGCGGCGCCCTCGCCTCCGAGTACCTGGTTCACTATTACCGGCACGCGGATCGTCATGTAGGACGCGTTGGCTTCGACGAGGCGATCGAGCAGCCGGCGGTCGGTAACGATCGTAAGGGTATCGCGGTGATTGCGGAGCACGCTCACACGGGTGCCGGGCTGTATCATGTCCCATGCCGTGGACATGTCGCGCGGGTCGATCTCCTTGCCGTCGAGCTGCAGTATGACGTCGCCGTTGCGGAATCCGGCGTCAAGCATAGGCTGCGAGAAGTCCATACCCTCGGTCATGGCCTGATACGGCACTACGCGGTCGCCCCAGTGAAGGGCGATGCCTATATATATGACAATGGCGAGCAGGAAGTTGAACAGCACGCCGGCAACCATCACCAGCAGGCGCTTCCATGCGGCCTTGGTGCGGAATTCCCATGGCTGAGGCTCGGCTGCGAGGTCCTTGGCGCTCTTGGTCTCGTCGACCATGCCGGCGATATCGCAGTATCCACCCAGCGGCAGCCATCCCAGGCCGTATATGGTGTCGCGCCAGGTGGGGCGGCCGTCGGCCCGGGGCTGACGGGGTTTTGATACCTGAAATGTGGCTGCCGCGCTGTCGTCGCTCTTGCTGAGCAGTTGCAGTGTCCCCTTCGTCGGGTTGTATTTGAGCAGCGAGAAGCCGGGATTGAAGAAAAGATAGAAGCGGTTGACCTTGATGCCGAATATGCGGGCAAAGATATAGTGTCCGAATTCATGGACGGTAACCAGCAGTACCAGTGCTACTATGAGCTGAAGTGCTTTTATGAGAAATGATTCCAAAATTGTTGGGGCCGGGTTAATCAGTTAAATTAATGAGGTTGCGATACGTCGGGCCTCGTCGTTTGTAGCCACGAAATCTTCGTAGCCGGGGTCGGCGATGTATGCTGTGCGCTCCACTGTGTCCATGATGATGCGGTAGATGTCGCTGAAGCCTGTCTCACCCCGCAGGAAGGCGGCCACGGCTATCTCGTTGGCGGCATTGACGGCGCAGGCCACGTTGCCGCCGCGCTCGAGGGACATGTGTGCCAGGCCGATGGCCGGGAAGCGCTCGCGGTCGGGTTCCTCGAAAGTAAGGCTGTTGTGTAGGGCCAGCGAGCAGAAGTCGCTCACGTCAGACATACGCGTAGTCTCGCCCAGGGCATAGGCTATCGGGAGGGTCATCTCGGGTACACCCATCTGGGCCTTTATGGCCCCGTCGCGGAATTCGACCATCGAATGGATTATCGACTGCGGATGCACTATCGCCGATATGCGCCGGGGTTCGATGCCAAACAGCCAGCGGGCCTCGATAATCTCGAATGCCTTGTTGACCATCGTCGCCGAGTCGATCGTGATCTTGGCGCCCATGTGCCAGTTGGGGTGGCGCAGGGCGTCGGCGGCGGTAGCCTTGTCGATACGCTCCTTGCTCCAGGTGCGGAACGGACCGCCCGATGCTGTGATGATGAGACGCTTTACCGCATCCTTGTCTTCGCCTCGCAGACACTGGTATATGGCCGAGTGCTCCGAGTCGACGGGATAGACGCGCGACGGTGAGGCGGCCAGCAGGCCGGTGACGTAGCCGCCGGCTACTACCATAGTCTCCTTATTGGCCAGGGCAATGTCCTTGCCGGCGCGGATGGCGGCTATGGTGGGGGCGAGGCCCGAGTAGCCCACGGTGGCGGTGACGACCATGTCAACATACGAGGCCGACATGGCGTCGCATATCGCCTGCGGGCCGCCCGCTGTGGCGATGCCGGCCGGAGCTAGGGCGTCGCGCAGTTGCGGATACAGGTCCTCGCGGGCTATAATGGCCAGCTCAGGGCGGAACTGCAGCGCCTGTGCGATCAGCTTGTCGACCCGGCTGCCGGCTACCAGTATAGTGGCCCGGAAACGGTCGCTGTGACGCCCGATTATGTCGAGAGTCTGCGTGCCTATCGAGCCGGTAGAGCCTAATACGGCTATATTTTTCATGCGCTTACTTCTTGGCGGGGAATATGGCGCGGTATGTGTCGGCGATCTTCTTGTTCTCGATCATGTATTCAAATTTGCCGCCTTCTTTGCCCTCGAAGGTCACCGCGATGTTGGCGTTGGCGTCGACAAGCTTCTCGCCGAAGGCCGGATCGCCAAGTACGTTGGCCATGATGAATGCCTGCTCGAACTGGAGGCCGCTGGCCGACATCTGGGCGGTGTCGACCGCTCCGGGAAGCACAAAGGTATATTTGACGGTGTTGGTAACCTCATCGTAGCTTACGGATGTGGAATCGGCATAGTCGACCGGCTTCTGCTGCATGACGGTATTGAGAGAGTCGACCGAAGCGGCCAGGCGCTCGAACGGGGGCTTGTTGTTGCATCCTGTAAATGCAGCAGCCGCTGCGGCGCCGATAACGATGATTGCTAAGATACGTTTCATAATATATTGTATAATAAGTTTAGTTGGCGGTTGTCAATGGGTTGCTGATGCCCACATATTGCTGCGGGTCGAGCAGCGAGCCGGCGTGCCACAGCTCAAAATCGAGTCTGTTGCCTGATGCCGTGCGGCCTATGCGCTGGCCGCTCATCACCTTGGCGCCCTTGTCGACATATAACTCGTCGAGACGCGAATATACCGACAGGAAATCGTTGGGGTGCTGTACCGTTACGGTGTAGCTGCCTCCCGATGTGCGCGTCACACCTGTTACTGTGCCGCGGTACACTGCGTCGATATTGCCGGCGCCGGCGATATTCTCCACCGGGCTCTCGAATATCATGCCCTCGGCCGCTATCGGTGACAGCACCGACAGATTGAAACGCTCACGTGCGTCGAACTGGCGTACGAACCGGCGCTCGGCCTCTGATGCCTCGAGCAGCGAGTCGGCGACTGTGGCGGGCGCGGATACTGTCCGGCCGGCGGTATCGGGAGCCTCGCCGGCAAATATACGCCGTATATTGTCGGCATAGGCCTCGTGGCTGCGGGCTGCGCGCTCAAGCGAGTCGATGCGCAGGGCGGCATCGAGATACTGCGAGCGCAGATCGCCGTCGAGGTGCCCGGGAAGCAATCCGCCCAGTGGCGTGAACATGAATATCACAGAGATGAGCGACACAAGGGCGCCCACCACGACTGCGGCGGCAACCCATACGCGCACACCCGACAGGACGATGCTCCATGTGCGTGCAAGGGTGTTCTCGTTCACAATCTCCACACGCCAGCGGCGGCGCGCACGCACAGCACGCCGCCCTTTGGAGCCGGCACCACCCGCGGAGCCTTTGCCAAAGCGATGTGTTAAAAGTGATGGTTTCACAAGCACAAAGATACAATTTTTTTGAACAATTCAAAAATCCTCCTTGTTATCTTTTCAAAACTGGCACAAATTAGCTCATAATTCCCCGGAGTTGATAGAGTGCCGACGTTTCGGCAAAATGATGAGAAACTAATGAAAATTGAAAGTCTAACAAAAAACCTCGTTCAAACAATGAAAACAAAATCTTTCTTGGCTCTGGCCGCATGCGGCGCAATGTCAATAATTGGCTATCAGGCCAACGCTCAGGAAACCGTAGTGGTCGAAGAAGATGTAGTGGCCGTTACCGATGCAACTTGTAAAAATCATTACTACACTGACCGTAACAGTAACTGGTTTATCCAGATTGGCGCAGGCATCACATCGCCGTTCATGGAAAACAAGCTGCCCGACGGATCGCAGAAACATCACATAACAGCTCTCTATAACGTGGGCGTAGGCAAATGGTTTTCGCCATATATCGGCTGGCGCCTGAGTTTCCTCGGCGGTACTCTCCACTGGGATAACCAGCAGATGAATTCCAACCGCTTTGTCAACGCCAATCTCGACTTCATGTGGGATATGTTCAATACATTCGGCGGGGTGAACAGCAAACGCGTATTCTCCATTGTGCCTTTCGTCGGCCTTGGCGGCGCGTATACATGGCGCTACCGTCCTGCCGAGGCATCTGAGATCCACCGCGACAACGGCCAGCTGAAAAAGACTTCCTGGACTCTCCCCGTATCGGCCGGTATCCAGCTCCGCTTCCGTCTGTGCAAGTATGTCGACTTCTTTGCAGAAGGCCGCGCACAGTTCTTCGGCGACAACTTCAACAATGTGGCTGTGGGCGAACCCATCGACATGAATATCTCAGCGATCGGCGGCTTTACCTTCCACATCGGCGGCTCTGACTTCAAGAGCTACAACCCCTGCGACTACACCAACTATATCTCAAACCTCAACAATCAGGTCAATGACCTCCGCGGCGCTCTCGCCACCACTACAGCGGCTCTCGCAGCTGCCGAGGCTCAGCTGCCTTGCCCCGAAGTGGAGGAAGTGGAATCCACTACAATTATCGAGGCCGCTCCGCTCATGGCTACCGTTCGCTTCACCATCGATTCATCGCGCATCAGCAACGAAGAAATGGTCAATGTCTACAACGTGGCTGAATGGATGAAGGCCAATCCTGATCAGAAAGTAGTGATCTGCGGCTATGCTGACAAGAACACCGGTACTGCCAAGTACAACATGGGCCTCTCAAAGCGCCGTGCCGAAGCTGTCCGCGATGCTCTCGTAAACAAGTACGGTATCAATCCCGACCGCCTTTCCATCGATCCCGAGGGCTCGGAAGTACAGCCTTATGAAGTCAACAACTGGAATCGTATCGTAATCTTCAACAATAATGTTCAGTAATCTGTAATACCTTTATCCAACAATGCACAGAGGCTCCGCCTGCCGGCGGAGCCTCTGTGTCATTATACACCTTATTACATTTTTTAGTAACTTTGCATTATAGAAAATATTCAAGTATGAACGTAAAGACCAATCAATTCACTGTAAAATACCGTATTATTCCATTTGTGTGGCAGCATCTGCTGCTTGTCCTGTCGCTGTTTGTAATGACTCTGGGTGTAGCGCTGTGCGTCCGGTCGGACTTCGGCAGCAGCGTGATATCAACTATCCCCTTTGTTATGACTCTGGCCGGCTCCGACGGATATGTGCCGACGCTTACGATCGGTCAGTATACTTATATAATGAATTTTGTCCTTGTGGGGCTTCAGATTCTGGTACTTCGGCGTCGCTTTGAGCCGGTGCAGTTGTTGCAACTGCTTATAGGCTTTGTATTCGGCTATCTGCTTGATGTAAACATGTGGCTTACCGATGGCATTGCGCCTGCCTCCCTTGCCGGTAAGGCAGTGGCTCAGCTTGCCGGATGCACGGTGCTGGCTCTTGGCATATCGCTTGAGGTGCGGTGCGGCTCGGTCACAATGCCGGGCGAAGGTATGCCGGCCGCTATATGCATGGTGTCAGGGCTTCCGTTCGCCAAGGCAAAGATCATAGTGGACATCTCGCTTGTAGCCATCGCATGCCTGCTTATGTATGTATATTTCGACCGCTGGCTTTGGCAGGTAGTGGGTCCAGGCACATTGTTTGCCATGATATATGTTGGCGCGGCAGTGCGTTTTTTCGATCCTTACATGGGGTGGTTTGACAGGGTGCTTTGCTATCGTCCGGGCCTGCGACGTTATATCTATGGCCTTGCCCGATTTATCCGGCGATGAATATCATAGCCAGCCCTTGGCCTTGAATATACTGTCTACGGTTTCAGCCACTGAATCGGAATTCCAGTCGTTTCGGTTGGAAAACACCAGATAGCTCAGCCGCGACTCGGGCCAGATGCCTTCGATTATTGAAAAACCGCCGTTGATGCCTTTATGGTATGCCTTGAGTGGATAACCCGCTTTTTGCTCCACACCATTTCCGAGACCGAAATATACATCCTTGGCGTCGGTGGCCAGATAAGGAGTGTTAAGTGCCGTCAGCGATGAGTCGTTGATCAGCTTGCCGTTGTGCAGCGCTATGACCCAATTCATGTAGTCGCGTGCCGATGAGTATGCGCCGCGATCGGCTTTCGTGAGGAAAAACTCGGCTTCGCCGTAATCGAACTCTTCCCATTTGCCATCAGAGCTTCTAAACGATTTTAGCTTTGAATCAGGTCGACATTGCCTGTATCCGTGAGCCATCGCAGGAGTGCGCTCGCCGGCGTTACGGTAAAATATATCGTGTATGCCTGCCGGGCTGAAAATATTATCGGCCATCCATTTGTCGAAACTCTCGCCGGTCACGCGTTCGATAAGCGGAGCCAGAAGTATATATCCCGGATCGTTTCTCTGATAGTGCCTGCCGGGTTCGAAATCGACTGAGTCAAGGTTCTCAAACACCTGCATGTACTCCTTGTCGGACCCGTACAGACGATAGTCGTTGCCGAATCCGAATATCGATTTGTGGTCAACAAGATATTTGTTCCACTCGTCGTTGTTGCGAGGAAGTAGGTCGGGCAGACCTGTGCTGTGTGTCAGAATATGCCTGATGGTTATATGGCTGAAAAATCTTTCAGGAAACTCCGGAAAATATTTTGACAGCGAGTCATCAAGGTTGATTTTGCCCTGTTCGGCGAGTCTGAGCAGCGCCACTGACGATAATACCTTGGAGGCTGAAGACAGATTGAACACAGTGGAGTCGCTTATACGGCTACCGCTTTCGATATCGGCATACCCGAAAGCGCGTCGGTAGACCAGTGAGTCGCCGCGTGCCACCATTATTATAGCGCCGGGTCCGTTACCGTCGAAGATTGATGTAAATAATGAGTCGAGCGGAGCTGTAACAGCGGTTGCGGGCAGTTCCGGCATATTGGGCTTGTTGCTCGTTCTGCTGCATGCCCATACCAGCAGCATTACTGAGGCCAGTATCGTGATGGCAGCCGCAGGGCGTAATGCGAGGCTGCCGAAAGTCCGGGTGTGTTTTTGTTCATTCATTGTATTACAAAAGTAACTCTTTTAACTGGCCGGTGCAACTATGTTGCCGTATTTTATACGGTTTGTAGTGATATTGTGTCAATCTTTACTTTTGTATCCGAAATGCTAAATTTCTGTATTCCTTTTGTCACCACAGCGCGGTAAGGAAAATTATTAAAAAAAGTTGTAAAATAATTTGGTTTATAAAATAAACCGCTTTATCTTTGTACCCGGAAAGCGATCGCCGAGGCAACGCGCGAGTTCCGGGTCAGGCTTTCCAAAAACAAAACAGTACTTAAAAACAAGAAAATGGAAGAACGAAAAATCACCGGACAGGAAAGTCTTGAGATCATCACAGCTATGATCTCGCGTACCCGAAGCCGCCTTAATCTCGGCGACGGCGACATTATGCTGATGTGGGGATACCTCACCGTCGCAGTAACTGCACTCGTGTGGGTGCTTATAACCATCACCCGCAGCCCGGCCGTAAACTGGCTGTGGTTTCTGATATGGATCATCGGGGGAACAGCAACTCCGATAATGGTCCGTAAAAAAACTAAGGTAGTCGGAGCTAAAAGCTATACCGACCGCATAAGCACCGCAATATGGACTGTCGTGGGCTTGTCGTCGCTGGCGGCAATGGCGATGTGCTTCGGATTCCTGTTTCTGCTGCAGGCCGATACGTGGAGCATGATGTTCCTGTTTGCACTCATCATCGTGCCTTTCGGCGAGATAGCGCAGGGCATCATCATCGACGAAAAGTCATTTATGTATGGCGGCTCGGCAGGTATGCTTATCGGAATCTTTACCGCATGCTGCATAGCCGGCGATGTGCCGATGTACGCCCATTGGTATCTGCCGCTGTTCATGCTCGCCTTTGTGTGCATGATGATTATCCCCGGCCACATACTTAATGCAAAAGCCCGTAAAGCTCAATGAAAGAACTTGATCCGCTGCTCCATTCGCAGCTGCGTCTCGCAGTGATGTCGGTGCTGATGAACGTTGAGGAGGCCGACTTTGTGTACCTGCGGGAAAAGACCGAATCCACAGCCGGCAATCTGAGCGTGCAGCTCGACAAACTGGCCGCGGCCGGATACATAACGGTTGAAAAGGGCTTTTCCGGCCGCAAGACGCGCACAGTATGCCGCGTTACCCCCGCCGGGCGCGCCGCCTTCGTGGCCTACGTCGACACCCTGCGCGAGTATCTGAATCTCTGACTACCGGGGCCTTGCATCGGATTACGTTTTGCAGGGCCCTTCTTATTTAATATGCGCCGATGAGGCTGAGTACGAACGGGGCAAGCAATGCCGTGAGCAATCCGTTGAGGGTAAGTCCGAGCGACGAGAATGCACCGTAACGCTCGCTGCGTTCCATGGCGGCCGATGTGCCTACGGCGTGGGCGGCTGTGCCTATCGACAGTCCGCCGGCAATCGGACTCTTGATACGGCTCAGTTTCACGATTTTGAATCCGGCCATACCGCCAAACAGGCCCGTGCATACCACTACAACCGCCGTAAGCGGTGGTATGCCACCTACGGCCGAAGAGATTTCCATAGCGATAGGTGTTGTGACGGCCTTGGGCGCCAGCGACATAATGACCTCGTGCGACGCCCCGAACAGTTTGGCCAGCAGCACAACCGACACTATCCCGGCCACGCACCCGGCGAGTTCCGATATTATAAGCGGCAACAGTTGCTTCCTGATAGTAGATAGCTGTTTATATAGCGGGTACCCCAGAGCGACGACAGCAGGTTTCAGCCAGAAATCGATATATTCGCCGCCGGCCTGATAGTCCTTGTATTCTATTCCGGTGAGCAGCAGAAACCCGATTATGGCGGCTATGGCGAGCAAAATAGGATTGAGCAGCCTAAGGCCTGTGCGCCGCTGGATTATCTGCGCTCCGATATAGAACAGAAACGTGATGGCGATGAGAAAGAACTTGTTAGTCAGAAATTCCATAATCTTTTGTGTCTGATTGGCGCTTTTTCCTTAGTCGGCGCGCGATGATATGTCTTACCGTTATGTGCATGCGGCCGGTGACTGCTATTATAATTACTGTGCTGCCTACCGAAGCCGCTACTATGGGCAGCCACTCGTCGGCGATAATGCCGAGGCAGTTCATAAGACCTACACCGGCAGGGACAAAGAAAAATCCGAGATTATGTACAAGAAAGTTGGCCAGTCGGTCGACATGCCGTGGTTTGATCAGGCCGGCGCGCAGAGACGCCGCCAGAAGAAGCATACCGATTATGCTTGACGGCACCGGGATGTCCGTGGCCCAAACGATTAACTCGCCGGCCGCAAGGAAAAACAAGATGACTCCGAATTGCAGTATCATGCTGAAAAAGATAAAAAAAGCCCAATGAGTTTTTCATCGGGCATCCAAATACTATGCAAAGTTAACAATAAAAATCAAGACGGCGAAAATGGAATGGAGAAAATTAACGGGCATGTTTTGAAAACAGAAGCGCAGGCCGGGAATTCCTGCCTGCGTTGCACCCTTAACCGTGCCGTATTAGAACCAATATTTGCAGACCTGAACAGATTGTGGAAAATGCGTCACTGGATATCCGACTTTGGGAAACAGATAATTTGTAGAACTTAACAGATTAGTCAAACAGCGATAGATAGGATTTACAAACGTATAATCTGTTTCGGCTCTGACCTATGACTGCCAACAATAAATTATCCTTTGTCATCATCTTGACAAGAGTATTAGCTGAATTATATGTTATACCACAAATGAAAGCGGCGTCATCAACGGTTATGTATGGGCTTTTCATAAGCCGATGAAGTAATCTGATAGCATTTGTAGAGCGACTTCGATAAGAGGATCTTATTAAATCCTCTGCCTCGCTTTTGAAACGCAGTATTGAAGATAATGTTTCAACGGCTTTAGTTGCGGTCTGCTCTATTCCAACGAGAAAGTATTTTATCCATTGAGTCATATCATTCTTTGTACGAATCGAAGAAAGATTATCGTAATAGAGGTCTTTAGGACTCTCAAAAAACGTTGACAGATAGAGCAAAGGCATATCCAACACTCCTTCCTTGACAAGAAAGAGGGTAATATATGTCCATTGCCATCTAGAAATGGGTGTATCGTTCCAAATTGATAATGCGCAATGGCTATCTTCAACAAAGATGGGAGATGAATTTGATCATTGTTTAGGAATTTCTCAAGATCACCCATCAGTTCTCCAATAAGTTGATGAGCCGGAGGAATAAACTTGGCATCAGCAAGAGATTTACCGCCAATCTAATTCTGACTTGTTCGGAATTCGCCAGGAAGTTTGTGCTCGCCTCGAACACTATCCAGCAAAAGCTTATGAGTATTACGAATTAGTCTGCTTGAAATAGGGAGAACCTCTAAACTTTTGATAGCTTCATTAATCGCTTTAATATAGTTTTGAACCTCTTTCCAATCATCTCTTCTTTCAAATTGAATTCTTGATTGATGCTTTCTACAAAATGACAATAAAAAAATAGTTATCTTAAATTTTAACAAAAAAATAGATAACGGTTTTTCTATCTCAAATTTTAGAGATAACCAACAAGAATCATATAGAACCAACTCTTATTACTACAAGGTGCTTGAACTTATCTCTGAACGAGGCGCTGTCAGTACACTTTTAGTACACATTATAAAAGAAATAATGACTGAAAATCAAAAGATCATCAGTCATTATCAGTACCCTGACCCGGGATCGAACCGGGATGGATTGCTCCAACGGTGTTTGAGACCGTCGCGTCTACCGATTCCGCCATCAGGGCGTTTTTGCTTTGCAAAGTTAAGAAATAATTTTTATTCCGCAATGCCTGCGCTCAAATTAGGGGCAGGTTGATGCGGAATGTCGTTCCGGCGGGGGAGGATGACTTTACATAAATATCGCCGCGGTGGTACTGGTTGATGATGCGGCGTGCCAGAGTGAGACCGAGGCCCCAGCCGCGTTTCTTGGTAGTGTAGCCGGGCGAGAATACCCGTTTCTGGTTTTTGCGCGGTATGCCCTTGCCTGTGTCGGCGATCTCGACGTATGCCTGACGGCCGTCAGTGCCGGTCGTTATGTCGATGGCACCACGGCCGTCCATTGCGTCGACGGCGTTCTTGATGAGGTTTTCCATCACCCATTCAAACAGTGGTGTGCACAGGTTCACCATAATCTCTTGAGGAGCGGGCGTGAATGTGAGGCGTATGCGTTGCGATATGCGGGTGCCCATGTAGGATGCGGCGGCTCCGATAGCGGTGTTGAGGTCGGCCGGAAGAATCTGTGGTGTGGATCCTATTTTGGAGAAGCGCGACGCGATGGTGCTGAGGCGGGTCACGTCCTTGTTCATTTCGGACACGGTAGCTTTGTCCACCCCCATGTCGGGGAGTAGTTCCATCCATGCCATGAGCGACGATATGGGAGTGCCGAGCTGGTGGGCTGTCTCCTTTGAGAGGCCTACCCATACCTTGTTTTGCTCGGCGCGTTTGGTCGACAGGACGGCAAAGTATACCACCATCACGAAGGCTATCATTACGGCAACCACCACATAGGGATAGAATTGCAACCGCTTGAGCACGGTGGAGTCTTCATAATACAGATGTTGCATCGTGCCGGGAGCGATGGTGATGTCGATGACGTTTTGCGAGCCGGCGAGGTTTGCGAGTTTGTCTTCGAGAAATTTGGCATTGGCCGGCGACAGAGCCGTGGGGTTGAGCGAGTCGATCGCTTCGGGCAGTATGAAGTTGCGGTGTTGCAGTATGTTGCCGCTGTCATCGGTGAGCAGCACGGGTATGGTGGTGTTTGACTCGATGATGCGCAGCAGGAAGTCGATGTTGACGGTGCTCTCCGAGTCGAACGACGCTACGATCTCGCGTGTGGCGTCGGCCCATATCTCCATGCGCTGGCGCTCCTGCACCGAGAGGTCCCGTACCAGCCCGGTGGACACATACAGGAACACTGCCACCACTACGGCGGCTGTGACGAGGAACAGTGTCTTGGCAAGGCGGGCGTTCATGACGGCTGTGCGGCCTATTCTTCGGGCCTGTGATTGCGGATGACGCGCACGAGTTCGATGCGCGAGGCAGATGTGCGTGTTATCTCGAATGTGAGGTCGCCGAGGTCGATATGCTCGCCTTTGGCAGGAATTGTGCCGGTGGTGTGGAGGATGTATCCGGCTATAGTCTGATAGTCGTCGTTCTCGGGGATGTCGAGGTCAAACTGCTCGTTGATGGCGGCAATCTCGCATCGCCCCGAGAATTCGTATATGTCGGGTGCGAGCATGCGGGCGGTGAGGCGACTCTTGTCGTGCTCGTCCTGGATGTCGCCGAATATTTCCTCTACAAGGTCTTCGAGCGAGATGATGCCGGCTGTGCCGCCGAATTCGTCGACGACAACTGCAAGTGATTTTTTCTGCTGAAGTAGCCGGCGCATCATCTTGTTGGCGAGGAGATTCTCGGGGGCAAAGAGCACGGGCTTGACGCGCTCGCGCCAGTCGGCCTCGGGATTGAACAGTTCGGATACGTGGATGTAGCCCAGAATATTGTCGATGTCGTCGCGGTATACGATTATCTTGGAGCGGCCCGATGTGGTGAACAGCTGCGACAGCTGTTCGCGCGATGTATTGCTGATATTGACTGCCACCACTTCATTGCGCGGTGTCATGCAGTCGCGCAGATGCGTGTGTGAGAAGTCGAGCGCGTTCTGGAATATCTTCACTTCGTTTTCCACCTCGTGGTGTTTCTCTTCCATTGTGTCGATATTTTCCTCGATAAACTCGTTGAGTTCGCCGACCGAGATCACGCGCATGCGTGTGTCGGCCGACTTGATGCCCACCAGACGCATGAGCATGCGCGACAGGAATGTGGAGAACCAGGATATGGGGTATAGAATGAGATAGAAAATGAATACCGGCAGGGCAAATACCTTGAGCGACGAGTTGGGGTTGATGCGGAAAATGGTCTTGGGAATGAATTCGCCGGTGAAAAGGATCACGATCGTAGATATTATGGTTTGGGCGAGCAGTATCAGGGCTTCGGAGCCGATCCAAGTTTTTAGCCATGGCTCGAGCAGGGCTGCCGCACCCATGCCGTAGATCACGAGCATGATATTGTTGCCGACGAGAATCGACGATATGAAGAATTCGCCGTTGGCGTAGAACCGGTTGATGATTTTCGATATGAGGCCGCCGCGGGCCACGTCGAGCTCGGTACGCACGCGGTCGGAGGTCACGAAGGCTATCTCAACGCCCGAGAACAGGGCCGAGAGGGCGAGCGACACGATTGTCAGAATAAGCCAGGTGGAAATATCCATGATTGTTTATATGCAAGCTCTTATATTTTGCGGAAAGGCATGGCGTCGGGACCTGTCGGCGCGGGTGGCTCGGCATTGCGCTCCGAGGCGCGGACGGGCTGCCGGCGATTGCGCTGCATCGGTGCGGCGGCTGTCGAGTCGGCAGTGGCAGTGTCTGATGCCGTCGGGCCGGGTGCGGGCCGGTTGACGGGTATGATGCCTGTGGGTCGGTTGACGGTGTAGGCCGTCATGTTTTGGTTGGACTCGAATCCGTAGCCCTCGATTATACGGTCGGTGCGTACGATGTGGATGAATGAGTCGGAATAAACCTTCTGACTGTTCTGATCCCAGAACAGCTGCTGGGTGAGGAATGAATCCTGCTGCACGTTGACCATCACCACATGGCCGTCGAGCTGCCACAGGCGCCTGCGCGAAAGGTATATGGCCGAGTCGCAGCGCACATTGGCGGCGGGGTGCATGGCCTCGTCATATTGCTCGAGATGCAGTCCCGTGGGGAATTTCCAGAAGGGTTCGGGCGCATCCTCGAACATCTGCCACAGGTCGGTGGTGATATGATAGCGTGTATATCCCGAGTCGGAGATGAATGTGCTGACGTCGGCTGTAGCCATCGTGGGGGTGACTGTGCCGTCGAGCGCATTCGGCACGAACGATCTGCGCTCCTGGCCGCACGACATGCAGCAGGCGGCAATGGCAACAGCCACTGCCGCAAGTGGCAGCGATCGCATCGTACAGACCATAGGCGCGGATCAATAGATACGGCTCTTGCGGAACCACATTTCGTTGAAATTGATTCCGAGCGTGATGTTGAGATAATTTTCCTTGATGAGTGCGTTGGGCGAAGCCTGGCGGTGTTTCCACTCAAAGCCAAGGTTTATCACGGTCTTGAATCCCGGGACGGGCAGGCCGAGGCCTACCGAGGCGGTGTATTCGTGCACATTGTTGTCGCGCACGATGATATAGTCGCGGTCGTAGGACACGCCGGCGCGGTATTGTATGCACTTGAAGTATGAGCCGCGGACGGCAGGCTGATAATATCCGCCCAAAGCTATCTTGTAGCGGTCGGCAAGTACGCCTTTCTTGCCGTTGTATTTTTCCTTGCTCCAGGGCTGGTAGGTGAAGTCGGCCTCGACCATGGCACGGTATCCGCGGCGGTAGCTTATACCGGCACCATAGGATGCGGCGGTGGAGAAGAGGTCTTTTGTTTTTACCCGCGAGTGTTCTGCGGCGTTTTTGTCCTCGTCCACGTCGTAGGCATACGTGCGCATGTGGCCCAAAAGGCTTTTTGCCGGGGAGTAGGTAAGGCCGATGGTGAGGTCGTCGAACCCGATGGGGAGTGTGTATTGCAGGCCTGCGTCGATGCGCCAGTCGCGCACGGTGAGCTCGTCCTCGTAGAGCGACTGCGATCCGCCGTCGGTGATTGCGTATGTGTCGTTGATGGTAGAGCCGAACAGATAGGAGAAGTTCAGGCCCACATTAAGACCGGCCACCACGCGGGCGCCGAGGCCCAGGTACAGCTTGTTGATGCTGCCCGAACCCTGACGGTTGGTGTAGCCGTTGTCGATAGTGTTGCCGAATGCATATCCCACCGATGAGAAGGGCAGGATGCCGATGCTCATGCCCAGCCGCTTGCCGACGGGGAATTGCATGGTGATATAGTTGAGACCGCCGCCGAAGTCGTTCTCCGACAGTTTCTCGCCGTCGGGATTGGTCTCGGTCGACCATAGCGATGTGACATCAATTCCCATGTCGAAGAGGTATGTGAGCGAGTCGATTCGGGCGTAGGATGCAGGATTCATTACGTTGGTCTGGCGGCCGGACGCCATTGCATAGCCGATGCCGCCCATCGACTGCTGTGCGGCGGTGGCATTGTCGCGCAGCACGCCGTAGCCGTAGCGCGAATAGGGTGTGATGATGCCGTTCTGGGCAAATGCGGCGCCGCTGGCGGCGATAATCGCTATCAGTGCGGCGATGAGCTTATTCTTCATTGTAGTCTAATATGCTGTTGAGGCCGATGAGCACGAGATTGGGCTCATGGATGATTGGAGTGGTGATGAAAGGCAGTATCAGGTCGGCCGAGCCGCCGGTAAGCACCACGGCGGGGTCGGAGTCGCACTCGGCTGCGAGACAGTGGCGGTAGTATTGAAGTTCGCCCACCACACCGCGGATGGCGCCTGAGCGCATGGCCGTGGTAGTATCGTAGCCCCAGCAGGGGACGTCGCCGTCGGTCTCCAC
Organism: Muribaculaceae bacterium; assembly: GCA_017624155.1. Classification (GTDB taxonomy): domain Bacteria; phylum Bacteroidota; class Bacteroidia; order Bacteroidales; family Muribaculaceae; genus CAG-873. The sequence goes on from JAGANS010000038.1 coordinate 39,198, forward strand.
AAGCGGGAGCGCGCGGGTGAAGTGGTTGAGGGCTTCGAGGCGGACAAAGATACCCGGGGCGATGTTGCCGCCGGCAAAGCGGCCGTCGGCCGTTACTACATCGTATGTAATGGCGGTGCCCATGTCCACGACGAGGGCATTGCGTCCCGGAATCAGGGTGGCCACGCCGGCTGCTGCGGCGATACGGTCGGCACCGAGGGTGGTGCGCGAGCGGTAGTCGATGACAATCGGCATCGGGGTATCGGCGCTTAATATTGTCACCTTGCGTGCGATACCCTCGGTAAGGGCTTGTGTCTCGGTGGCTGTATGGCCGCACACCGAGCACAGGATGGCACTGTCGGCTACTTCCCCGGCGGGGAGGATGCCGCGCAACAGGTCGGGCGTCGCCCGGTGGTGCGTCACCACGGCCTCCATGACGCCGTCGCGCCACAGGGCCACCTTGGTTGACGAGTTGCCCTCGTCGATGGTTAGCTTCAGTGCCATACAGGGGGCAAAATTACAAAATCCTTGCGCAACGGCAAAAATATTAAATCTTTTTAATAACTCTGCAAGAGATAAAATTGTTATTATAGCGTAACTAAGATGTTTTTTATGGAATCCAATCCTTATTGTACGCAGGCCACTGTATCTGTGGCCACTTATTCCGACACACCGCTCAGGTTCAAGCCTATCACCGATGCCGACATGCCGCTTATAAACGGCCTGTTGCAGACCGGCATCAGTCGCACGTGCGATTACACCGCCGGCGGCATATTCATGTGGATTGATTATTTCGGATATGAATACTGTGTGTATCGGGACACCTTGTTTATCAAGGGTCGCACCGAGAACTGCCGCTGCGAGACGGCTTTCATGCTCCCTGTGGGTGCTATGCCGCTCGACGAGTCGGTGGCGCTCGTCCTCGATTATTGCCGAGCCAAGAGCCTGCCGCCGGTGTTCTCGGCCGTGCCTGACGACCGCCTCGACGCCCTTGTCGACATACTCGGCGATGGCGCCGATATAGAACCGCTTGACGACTGGGCCGACTACCTGTATGACATCAGGCAGCTGGCTACCCTCACCGGGAAGGCCATGAGCAAGAAGCGCAATCATGTGAACCGCTTCTGCGAGGCCAATCCGGGATGGATGCTGACGCCGCTCGGCTGTGAAGATCTGCCCGACATCATAATATTTCTGGAAGAAAACGCTATCGGCGACAAGGCTGACGAGGGCATGGCTGTATACGAGCACGACGAGTGCCGGCGTGTACTTGATCATTATAGCTCGTACCCGTTTGAGGGTGCAGTGCTGCGGCTGGTCTCGGGCGAGATAGCGGCGTTTGCCGTCGGCGAGGTCATCGCTGACACGCTGTATGTGCATATCGAGAAGATCAGCCACGATGTGTCAGGCGCCGGAGCCGCCATCGGACATTTCTTTGCCCGGTATATGCTTGAGCGCCATCCCGGCCTGCGGTATTGCAACCGCGAGGAGGATTGTGGCGATCCCGGCCTGCGCGAGGCCAAAATGCAATATCACCCCGTGGCCCTGCTGCGCAAGTATAATGTCAGAGTAATTTGAGGTGGAAGTCTTTGTAGAATTTGGCGAATGACTCGTCGGCAAGCAGATGTTTGAGCACCTGCGAGTCGGACCAGAATTCAGGCCCGAGTCCTGATGACTGTATCTCGGTGTGGAGGCTCCAGGCGTCGTTGCGCAGGGCATTGCGTATATATGCGACGAGCTCGTCGATATTGTCGTTGAGCTGGATGGCAGCTGCCGGATCGAGTTTTATGACCCAAGAGTCGGCGATTTCGCTTGGAGCCGGAGTGAAGTTATTGATGAGCGTGAACAGTGCGGGCAGCTCTTTCTCTTTCAGAGCACCGAATGCCCGCCATGCGTCAAGCACCTGCCGGGCATCATATTGCTCGCGGCGGTTGTGGAATGTCGCTTTTTCGCCGGTATTGGCTGAGTTGCCGTGAATCGACAGGCCGCCGAGCCTTATGGGCGCGGGCGGCTGTTCACGGCGTGTGGAGCGCGGCACGGCTACATATTCGCCCGGGCGATGCCGGTCGGCTTGTGCGGCCTGCGCGGCCGGTTTGGGCGGCTGTTGCTGTGCCGGAGCTTGCTGCTGCGCCTTTTGGGCAGCAGCGGCAGCCGAGCTTGCCGGGGCGGACGTGGCCTGTTGCGCCTCCGGCTTTTTTATGGGTTTGATTGGCCCCCCGGCCCGACCACTTTTAATAGTCGAGGGGCTTAGAAGTTGGGCGATACGGATCAGTGTGAGTTCGACAAGCAGCTGTTTGTTGCCCGAGGCCCGGTAGTTGAGGTCGGCGTCGTTACATAGTCCCATAGCCGCGTACAGGAAGTCGGGCTTAAGCGTGGCGGCCTGAGCGGCGATGTCGGCCCGCAGGTCGTCGGGGAGATCGAGCAGCGGCAGCGTTGCGGGGGATGAGGCCAGCATGAGTTCGCGGAGATACTCGCCCAATCCGTTGATAAAGAACAGCGCGTCGAAGCCCTTGCGCCGGACCTCGTTGAATACCAGCAGAGCGGCGGGTATGTCGCCCTTGACAAATGCGTCGACGAGGCGCTTGTAATACGAGGAGTCGAGCACGTTGAGGCTCGCTGTCGTGCCCTCGTAGGTGACGTTGCCGTGGGCGGATGCGGCCACCTGGTCGAATATCGACAGGGCGTCGCGCATGGCTCCGTCGGCCTGTCGGGCTATGACGTTGAGGGCCGCCGGCTCGGCAGTGATGCCCTGATCGGCAGCCACGCGGCCGAGATGTGCCACAATATCGGCGACGGTTATGCGGTTGAAGTCGTAAATCTGGCAGCGCGACAGGATTGTTGGGATGATCTTGTGCTTCTCGGTGGTAGCGAGGATGAATATGACATACGACGGCGGCTCCTCGAGGGTCTTGAGGAAGGCATTGAACGCCGCTGTCGACAGCATGTGTACCTCGTCGATGATGAACACACGGTAGCGGCCGCGGGTCGGTGGAATCTGCACCTGCTCGATGATGCTCTTGATGTCCTCGATGCCGTTGTGTGAGGCGGCGTCAAGCTCGACGATATTGAGCGAGTTGCCGTCGTTGAACGCGCGGCATGACTCACACTCGTTGCATGCCTCGCCGTCGGGGCCGGGATTGAGGCAGTTGATGGTTTTGGCGAAGATGCGCGCGCACGACGTCTTGCCTACGCCACGCGAGCCGCAGAACAGATAGGCGTGGGCCAGACGGTCGGTGGCGATGGCGTTTTTCAGGGTGGATGTCAGCGCCTGCTGTCCCACCACCGAGGCAAAGGTCGACGGGCGGTATTTCCGCGCCGATACGATATATTGTTCCATGGCTACAAATTTACGAAAATAAATCGATAAGTAGTAAGTAGTCATTGAAAATTAGTTTATATCTTCTGACGGATAATAATGCCAAAGGCCCCGTGGGTGTCGACATCACCACACAGGGCCTTTCTCTTGCGGGAGTGCGGAGGGCCTGCCCTGCGCTGAAGCCGGACGCGGCTGATCAGGTTCTACTCAAAAACCGGGCCGGCTTTGCCGCCTTTTCCAAAGGGCGGGCTTTCCATCATGTCTGGAACAGGATCGCTGCGCGGGTGACCGGGAGGCGGGGACCGGCGGGGCCATCCGGATGCATCGGGCGCACGAGCAGTGCGGGCATACGGCTGGATGGCGGGGCCTTACTGTGGGCGATGCCGGTATCACGAGACGTCTCTCCGAGACTTATTCCGCTGATTATCTGGCTTGTCCCCAGGATTCTCCTGGGGTTTTCTCACTATCTGAGGG
>JAGANS010000005.1 GCA_017624155.1 Muribaculaceae bacterium
CCACAGCCTGTACCCGAGCCGGAGGCTGAAAATGAAAAACAATCCAAGAAACAAAAGTAAGCTATGCAGTTAGCACATCCACAGCTATTATGGCTTTTTCTCGTTTTCGTTCCCATGATCGTGTGGTACGTGATGAGGCAACGCGATGCGCATCCGTCGCTGTCGATATCGAGTACGTCGCCATTTGCCTCGATGCCGCGATCATGGAAACAATATCTGAGACACTTCATGTTTGTGTTGCGTCTTGGTGCCATAGGCTGTCTTATCATTGTTCTTGCCCGCCCGCAGATGAAGGACAAGTGGAGTACTTCGTCCACCGAGGGTACTGATATAGTTTTGTCGCTTGATATTTCGGGCTCGATGTATGCCCGCGACTTTGAACCAAGCCGTGTCGATGCCGCCAAGGCAGTTGCCGCACGCTTTATCCAGGGCCGCGAAAGCGATAACATCGGTCTTGTGATATTTGCCGGCGAGAGCCTTACCGGTATGCCTATGACTGTTGATCGCGCTCAGTTGCTCGGCTATCTCGAAGGCATACAGATCGGTATGCTTGAGGATGGTACTGCGATCGGCGACGGTATCGCCACATCGCTCAACCGCCTTAAGGAAGGTAAGGCAAAAAGCAAGAGCATCATATTGCTGACCGACGGTTCAAACAACACCGGTGTCGTTGCCCCGCTGTCGGCAGCAGAAGTGGCCAAAGAGATGGGCGTAAAGATCTATACCATTGGTATAGGCACCAACGGCATGGCTCCGTATCCGGTGCAAAATCGTTTTGGCCGGATCGAGTATCAGCCGCAGAAGGTAGAGATCGACGAGGCTACTCTTAAGGCTATCGCTGCGAATACCGGTGGCAAATATTTCCGTGCCACCGATAATCGGGCTCTCGAACAAGTGTTTTCTGAAATCGACGCTCTTGAAAAGACCCAGATGGATGTCAAGGTCTTCTCGCATACGGAGGACAACTATATGCTGTGGGCATGGCTGGCATTCGGCCTGTTTGCCCTCGAAATGTTGTTGCGCTATTTATTCCTGCGTCCGATTCCTTAATGAATTAGATTATGTTTGACTTTGCAAATCCATATCTTCTTTATCTTCTGTGGCTGGTACCGGTGTTTGCGGCTTTCTACTGGCTGGCGAGGCGTTCGCGTAAGCGCCGATTGGCCAAGTTCGGCAAGCCGGCGGTGCTTGCTCACCTTATGCCAGATGTATCGAAGTATAAACCTGCTATAAAAATAACGCTGCGCCTGATAGCGCTGGCGGCACTTGTATTCGTGCTTGCCCGTCCGCGCGCCGGTGAGAAGGAACATGACGATACTGTCGCCGGTATCGAGGTGATGATCGCATTTGACGTTTCCAATTCGATGCTGGCTTCGTCGACTGATGATCCTAATGGCACACCACGTCTTGACCGCGCGCGCCTGCTGCTCGAAAAGATGCTTGGGCGCCTCGATAACGATAAGGTTGGTCTTGTGATATTTGCCGGTTCAGCGAAGGTCCAGTTCCCCATGACAACCGACTTCTATACAGCCAAGATGTATCTTAATGAGCTTAATCCGTCGATGATGGCATTTCAGGGTACTTCGATTGCGGAAGCGATCGGTATGGCCGCTAACGGTTTTTCGCCAGATGAGAATATTCATAAGGCCATAATACTGATTACCGACTCGGAGGATCACGAGGGCGAGGCCGTCGAGGCCGCCAAGGCTGCCGCCGAAAAGGGCATTCAAGTTGATGTCGTAGGCCTTGGTTCGGCAAAGGGAGCCCCTATACCTGTTCCCGGTGCTCAGGCCCAGTACTTCACCGACCGTCAGGGACAGATGGTGCTCACAACGCTTAACGACAAACTTGCTACGGAAATTGCCGAAGCCGGCCATGGCATTTATGTCAATGGCGCATCGTCGGATGCTCTTGACCGCCTTGTCGATCAGCTTGACACATTGCAGAAATCAGAGTTCAAGCATGTAACCTACAGCGCCGGTGCCGAGCAGTTCCCCCTGTTTGCATGGATTGCATTTGTGTTTTTGATTATTGACGCATTTGTTCTCGACCGCAAGAACAATCTGCTCAGAAAAATTAACTTCTTCACTAAGAAACAGGCATGAAAAAGTTAGCGTTCACACTGTGTGCCTTTGCAATAGGTACTGTAACTGTATTAGCAGCCGGTGATGGCTCGACTAAGACCATGCGAAATCTCGTGGTGGAAGGTAACAAGCTCTTTAAGGAAGAGAATTATCATGCCGCTCTTGAGAGTTACGAAAAGGCACTGGCACTCGATCCTACATATCAGTATGCCATGTACGACAAGGCCGTGGCGCTTGTGCAGCTTGCAACGGATGACAACAAGAACACTGAAAATGATCCGCGCAAGGTTGCTGCAGGACTGTTTGCCGATGTCGCAAAAGCCAACAGCAATCCTGAACTCGCATCACGTTCTTACTATAATCTTGGCAACCTTGCTTTTAACGACGAACAATATGATCAGGCTATAAGCATGTACAAGGGATCGCTCAGAATCAATCCGGACAATCGCCAATGTCGTCAGAATCTGCTTATGGCTCTCCAAAAGAAACAGGAGCAGGAACAGAATCAGCAAAATCAGGACCAGGACAAAGATAAGGAGGACCAGCAGCAACAACAAGAGCAGCAACAGCAGCAGGAACAACAGCAGGAGCAGCAGCCTCAGCAACAGCCTATGACGCAGAGCGCCGAACAAATTTTGCAGGCCATGCAGAACAAGGAAAATGCTACGCGGCAGAAGACCAACCGTCAGCCGCAGCAGCGGGGGCAGCGCTCTACCGACAAACCCTGGTAACTCCTGGCAAATCCATAAAACACCATCGCAATAATGATACGTTTCAACAACAGAATACTCGTTTTGCTCGCCGTGACAATAATTTCGGCGATGAGTGTATGCGCTAAGGTGAGTTTTCAGTTAGTGCCGCGACAGAACGTAGTGTCGGGCACCAACTTCCCAATATCATTAAGACTTACCGTTGAGAACGAGGACATCGACAACATTTCGATGCCTAAGGCCCCTGAACTGAAAGGATGCCGGCTGCTCAGTGGTCCGAATGCCACGACCTCGCAGATGCAGCAGACTATAATCAATGGCAAAAGCAGCACGTATGCCGTGATTGATCTGGTCTGCTACTATCGGGCAGGTAATCCTGGGACAGTCAGGATACCGTCTGTAACCCTCAATGTAGGCGGCAAGGCTTATCATTCCGGAGAAGGGTCTTTTGAGATCCTTCCTCCCGACGCATCTTCTTCCGCTCAGAATCAGGGTGGGGGGATGTCGCCCGGTGTAGCCTCGTCAGGCGCGTCCGCTCACGATTTCTTTGTGCGTGTTATTTTCTCAAAGTCATCGGTGTATGAACAGGAAGGTGTGATTGCCATTACCAAACTGTATCGTCCGAATGACCGTAAATTCTCGCTTCAGCTGGAAGCTGTACCCAAGACTCCGGTATATGAGGGCTTCCTTTCTGACGATCTTCAGGCAAATCCCGAGGGCCAGATAGAGAATTACAACGGCAAGAACTATATTACATATGAGTTGGCGCGAGTGCTCTTGTTCCCACAGAAGTCGGGCACTCTAAAGGTGCAGTCAGGAACATATACCCTACGTATTCAGGAGCAGGTCGGACTGATACGTATGCATGGATTCGCCACTCCGCGTTACGAAGAATATACATATACAACACCGCTCGTTAACGGCGTACTGAATGTGAAGGCTCTGCCCGAGCCCCGGCCTGCCGATTTTATCGGTGCTGTTGGTGATTATAATCTGACATATAAACTTACGCCCGATCAACTCCGGACAAATGAGTCTGCGACATATTCACTTACCTTCAAGGGTACAGGCAACGTAAAGTATCTCACGACGCCAACTGTTCAGTTCCCGGCCACATTTGACAAGTATACGTCCAAGTCGGACATCAAGGCCAATGTGAGCGGGCAGACTTACACCGGATCGTACACTGTTGATTTTCCTATAGTGCCTCAGGAAGTCGGCGAATATGAGATTCCCGCCCAGACATTCAGCTATTTCAATCTCAATAGTCATAAATACGAGCAGCTAAGCGTACCTGCTATTCCGGTCAAGGTAGCACGCGGCGCGGCTGTCGCAAGCAGTGCCGAGCAAAAGGCAGTCGACACGTCGATGCAGGATATTCTGCACATACATGCTCTACAATCCAAACCGACTTCTTACGGAAGTCCCATCTTTCTCGCAGGATGGTATTGGTGCCTGTGGTGCGTAGTTGTGCTCGCACTGTTATTGTCGATTATATTTTATCGTCGACATCTTAAACTCGCAGCCGATGTTACAGGGCGCCGTGTGGCACGCGCAAACCGGGTTGCTTCCAAGAGATTCAAAGCTGCATCCAAATTTATGAAGACCCATCAGGATGATAAATTCTATGAAGAGCTCGCGCGTGCGCTCAAGGGATATATCGGCGATAAACTTGGGATGGCTCCGTCACAGCTTATAAGCGATACTATAAGCGATAAACTTCTCGCAAAAGGTATATCTGCCGAAACAGTGGATTCGGTGCTACGTGTGCTTGACGAGTGCGAGATGGCTCGTTTTACCCCGACACAGTCCGACTCCGCAATGCACGAATTATATAATCAGGCTTCTGCCGCAATCAAATCGATTGAAGACTCCAAAATCTGAACGATGAAATCAAGATTGACAGTCATAACAGGCTTAATAATTGCCTGCTGCATGAGTTTATCCGCTATGCCGGTGGAACAGCTTGCCGACTCAGCATATAATAAGGAGAATTATACCGAAGCGATCCGCCTCTACAACGAATCGCTTAAGGAAAACGGACGCAACAGCGATGTATACTATAACCTTGGCAATGCCTGGTATCGATCAGGAAATGTAGCGCAGGCAGTACTTGCTTACGAGCGTGCACTGCGGGTTGATCCATCGAACGCCGATGCCCGTACCAATCTCGACTTCGTGAATTCGCGCCTCGAAGATAAGCCCGAGGACAACAACTCATTCCTTACCCGCGCTCATGTGTCTGTGGTGACGGCCATGTCGGCCAATGCCTGGGCATGGACGGCTTTTATTGTATTTGTCATGCTATGCGGAGCCGCTGCAGTGTATATCTTTTCGTCGAATGTCATGGTGAGAAAGGCAGGCTTCTTCAGCGGAATACTGTTGTTGATTCTTGCTGTATATTTTGTCGTTGTTGCCTCGGATGCCTCATCGCGTGTCAATGATCATGACGAGGCAATAGTTACTGCACCGAGTACATTGCTCAATTCTGTGCCGCGACAGCCGAAGCAGACCGAGAAAGTGGTACCGCTGCATCAGGGCACGAAAGTCGAGATTATCGACTCTGTGTCGACGCCCGATGATCCGGTGTCACCTCGCTGGTATAATGTGCGCATCAACGGCTCAAACTCGGCATGGCTCAGAGGAACTGATGTAGAGCGTATCTGATCCCGGTATGAACAAGGTCGTGAGGCGGGGGCTTCTGACAGGATTAGCCGTCTTGTCAGGTTACATGAATACTTTTATAACCGCTTCACGTTAAGGGACGCTATAAAAACTCAAAAACATGATTGGAGCAATAATCGGCGACATCGTAGGTTCAGCTTACGAATTCGATAATACATTTGACTATAATTTCCCCATTTTCGGCCCTGACAGATCATTCACCGACGACACAATCTGCACCGTTGCAGTCGCTGATGCCATTCTCAGCGGTAAAGATTATCAAGATTCAATGCGTGAATGGTGTCGCAGATATCCTCATCCAATGGGTGAATATGGCGGATACTTTTTTAACTGGGTTATGCGCGCCGATCCTCATCCCTATAATAGCTATGGCAATGGCTCGGCAATGCGCGTAAGTCCGGTAGCCTGGCTGTTCGATAATGAGGCCGATGTGCGTGCACAGGCCGAGGCCTCGGCCGCTATTACGCATAATCATCCTGAAGGCATAAAAGGCGCCGTTGCTATCGCTATAGCGATTTATAGAATGCGCATTGCTACTGAGAGAGACAGTGACATATTTGAGCGTGTTGCCCAATGTTATTATGGAGACAATGCCTTTATGAATTTCCCGGCAAAAGGATATTTTGATGTTACATGTCAAGGCTGTGTCCCTCTGGCTCTGCATATAGCAACGGAGGCTTCAAATTTTGAAGATGCCATAAGGCTTGCTATTACTTATGGCGGCGATTCCGATACATTAGGAGCTATTGTCGGTTCGCTTGCCGAGGCCCGATTCGGAATTCCTGAGCAGATTGTTGATAAGGCTAAAGAATATCTTCCTGACGAAATGATAAAGATCCTCGACAACTTCAACAGCTGTTGTAAATAGAGCCGGTACAAATAAAGCTAAGAATGTATGACCGACAGTCACCGGATACAGGGATAGGTGACTTGTCGGCTTTATTACTTCTCACCGCTTGGGGTAAAGATTTCAAAACTGCTGTCGGAATAAAATACCATTATCGACTGAATCTTTTTTGCCGGGTCGGACGGAACTGCCGGTGCGACAGCCAATGGCTGTGAAGGCTGGTCTTTGAACGCCTGTGAACTGTCTTTTTTACCAAATTCGCTACTTTCCGGTATAGCAGAGCTATTTTGGTTTGAATTCTGTACAGGATTTATTATTGTACCTTTGTTAGTATCCCCTTGCATTCCAGTCGTTTTGCTACTGGAAAAGGAGTCCGAATCCTCATTTTTAGCCTCTGAGATTTCAATATTTTCATCGCTAAGCATACTGCCTTCGCCAAACAGCAGCCACATGATGTTTAGTTCAGGGAAAGCTGTGTGAATTTTGGCCGTGAGGTCATCACTCATTCGTTTATTGCGGCCATTCAGAAATTGCGACAGGGTAGGTCTGGGAATACCTGCGGTGTCGGCGAACTGCGAATTTGAGAGTCCTTTAAAATCCCTGAATGTAACGAGTCGAGATACGATGTCCATTTTGAATAAAATTAGCTAAAAAACGGTGAATTTTTCACTGTGCAAATGTAAAAAGAATAATTTAGAAATACAAATTTATTGATGGAAATTTTATATATTGAAATGTAAATTGAAATTCATATTTGCAAACAAGTGTATTTACAAATGCAATTTACAAATACATCGCTGATAAAGTTTTACAAAAAGTTTAATATGCTAATTATCCTATATAACTAATTTTACATTAAGATACGCTTCACGGCGTAGTTTCGATATAAGTCGCAGTGATATTTAAAGCTAAAATAGTGAAATCTCATATAATATATATGAAAATTAATCTATTAAGCTACTTGTTAAAATATGTTACATAGTGGTTTGTTATGAATGTAAATTCAGAAATGCAAGGCGGAATTTACTGCATCTGTAAATTATTTTTATAATGCGGAAGGATAATGACACTAAAATCCACAACCGCCGATCAATGTTGGTCGTAAATTTAATTGCGAATGTAAATGTAAATAGTAGCTTCCCCAGTTATTACTTACAAATAGTTGTTTGCAATTTTTAATAACATCACATTTTGGATAATATTCTGGAATATTATTGACAACATCCCGTCTTATTTACAAATATAACAATGTAGAAAGGCAAAAAGTCGTTTAAAAAGGTCATATTATTCATATCTTTAACACTTTATGTGTGTTTTTAAGCCGTCAAACATCTTTTTTAATCTAAATAATTACCTATGGACGCAACTATTGGCAGACTCGCTTACCCAAAACTTTAAGTAGGCTTTGGAATTTGTTTAAATTAGATTCGTAGTCCTGATCGAAAAAATTCTACCTGACTAAGAATGGACTTAGTTGTCTACAAAATGATGAACAAGGATGAAGTTTGCAATACGGCCAGTCGATGATAGATTTTCATGACGATTTAGTTTTTAATTGTCCGGCCAATTTTCCGATTCTTGGAATGTATAATGAGATGATAGCTCGTTGCTGCGCTTATTTTCTAATTATACTTGATGTAATATAATCTATATTATGTTAAATCGATGTCGTGCGTATATGGTGGTTTACCCTTTCATAAGAAAAATAGTTCTGAACAAATATGCTTTGTGATTAATTTAATTCATTGTGCTTGGTTTGGCTGTTAACTGAAATAGTTGTACCTTTGCATTGGCAATCAATATTCACATTTTTGCAACATTAGATTAACATTAGATATGATTACCTTCTTCAAGAAAGACAGCCGTACGGTTTTTCTTGTGCAGTCGAAGCATGAATTGTCTGTGCAGGATAACGAACGGCTGTCGTGGCTTCTGCAAGGCGCACAGCCTTTGTCTTCAAAAATGCTAAAGGGACGTTTCGTCGGTCCCCGCAAGGAGATGATTACTCCCTGGAGTACAAATGCCGTTGAGATAGCTCAGAATATGGGCCTCGGCGGCATTGAACGTATTGAGGAATTCAACCGTGTCCCTGCGGATGGCGAACCTCAGTATGATCCCATGCTGCAGCGCGTTTACGATGACCTCAAGGCAAGCGTTTTTGAGATAAAAGATGCTCCTGCCGGAATCGTCTATATTGATGATATATCGGCATATAACAAGAGTGAAGGCCTTGCATTGTCGCCTGATGAAGAAGATTATCTGCGCAAACTTTCCGAAAGGCTCGGCCGACCACTCACTGATAGTGAAGTATTTGGTTTCTCGCAGGTAAACTCAGAGCATTGCCGTCATAAGATATTCAACGGTACATTTGTGATAGATGGTGAGGAGATGCCTTCATCGCTTTTCGGGCTTATTAAGAAGACCTCAAAAGAGAATCCAAATGGCCTTGTGTCGGCTTATCGGGACAATGTAGCCTTTGTAAAGGGCCCTCAGATCGATCAATTTTATCCTGTAAATCCTGACCGGCCCGATTATTTTGAGGAGCGTCCTGTAAAAACTGTTATCTCTCTTAAGGCTGAGACGCATAATTTCCCTACTACCGTGGAACCTTTCAACGGAGCAGCTACCGGTTCGGGCGGTGAGATTCGCGACCGTCTCGGTGGCGGCAGGGCTTCCCTACCCCTTGCCGGCACGGCTGTGTACATGACGTCATATCCCCGTCTGTCGCCCGACATGAAATGGGAACTTATGATGAATCCGCGTGTGTGGCTGTATCAGACTCCTGCCGAGATTCTTATAAAGGCATCCAATGGCGCCTCTGACTTCGGCAACAAGTTCGGTCAGCCCCTTATCTGCGGCTCGGTGCTCACATTCGAGCATAGCGAGGACGGTCGTCGCTACGGATATGACAAGGTGATAATGCTTGCCGGTGGTGTCGGATATGCTGATGCGAAGGATGCCCAGAAAGGCGAACCGAAACCGGGTCAGAAAGTGGTAGTATCGGGCGGTGACAATTATCGCATCGGTATGGGCGGCGGCGCGGTATCGTCAGTGAATACGGGCTCGTATGCCAATGCTATCGAACTCAACGCCGTACAGCGAGCCAATCCCGAGATGCAGAAGCGAGTGTCGAATGTAATCCGTGTCCTTGCCGAGTCGCCTGTCAATCCCATCGTGTCGATTCACGACCATGGCGCAGGCGGCCATCTTAATGCTCTTTCAGAACTTGTCGAGGCCACCGGCGGCCATATAGATATGTCGGCTCTGCCGGTCGGAGACCCCACCCTGTCGGCCAAGGAAATCATCGGCAACGAGAGTCAGGAGCGTATGGGCTTTGTGATCAACGCCGAGGATATACCTCTTGTGGAGCGCATCGCACAGCGTGAGCGTGCTCCTATGTATGTTGTGGGTGAAACTACCGGCGACCATCGTTTCGTATTCGAGCAGGCCGACGGTGTTAAGCCCATCGATCTGGAGATGGCCGATATGTTTGGTAACTCTCCGAAGACCGTGATGACGGATCATACGGTCGAGCGTCGCTATGCTGAGCCCGAGGTCAGCGACGATAAGCTTGATGAATATCTCCACGATGTGCTGTCGCTCGAGGCCGTGGCATGCAAGGACTGGCTTACCAACAAGGTTGACCGCTCAGTCACGGGCAAAGTGGCCCGACAGCAGTGTCAGGGCGAGCTTCAGCTTCCGCTCAGCGACTGTGGTGTTGTCGCTCTCGATTATCGCGGTCGCAAGGGTATCGCAACTTCCATCGGTCATGCACCGCAGGCTGCTCTTGCCGATTCTGCTGCGGGCAGTGTGCTTGCCATTGCCGAGTCGCTCACCAACATCGTCGGCGCCAATCTTGCCAAAGGTCTCAAGAGCGTATCGCTCAGCGCCAACTGGATGTGGCCCTGCCGTAATGACGGCGAAGATGCTGCGCTATATAAGGCTGTCAAGGCCTGCTCAGACTTTGCCTGCAGCCTCGGAATCAATATTCCGACAGGCAAGGATTCTCTGTCAATGACCCAAAAGTATGCCGACGGCAATGTACTGGCTCCGGGTACTGTAATAATATCGGCTGCAGGTGAGGTAGCGAACCTGCGTCGTACGGTTTCGCCCGTGCTTGTCAATACAGCCAATTCCACATTATATTATATAGACTTCTCGTCCGATGCTCTGCGCTTGGGTGGCTCTGCCTTGTCGCAGACTCTCGGCAAGGTAGGCTCGGATGTACCGACTGTCAAGGATGCCGCCAAGTTTGTCAAGGCATTCGAGACGGTGCAGAAGCTCGTTCGCAACCGCAAGCTGCTTGCCATGCACGATGTCAGCGCCGGTGGTCTTGTCACTACCTTGCTCGAAATGCTTTTCTCCAATACACGTGGAGGCCTCAAGGTTTACACCGACGGCTTCCATGCATACGGCGAGGATGACCTTGTGAAGATTCTTTTTGCCGAGAATCCTGCCGTGGTCATTCAGGTTGCTGACTCTGCCAAAGAATCTGTCGAGGCCATGCTTGATGAGGCCGGGCTGAAATACTTCCCTGTTGCCTGTCCTGCACCCGAGCGTGTGATAATGCTTACTCACAATGGCCGCGAACGCCTTATTGGTGTAGATGCTCTGCGCGACGTATGGTATCGTCCGTCATACATGCTTGATGTCCTGCAGAGCGGCGAAGAGTGCGCTGCGCAGCGTTATGCCAACTATAAGGCTCAGCCTCTCAGATATGCTATTCCGGCCTCATTCAAAGGTACATTCGATGCTCTTGGAGTGACAGAGGGACGCAAAGAACGCTCAGGTGTGCGTGCCGCCATAATCCGCGAGAAAGGTGTGAACGGTGACCGCGAGATGGCCTACTCGCTGTTCCTGGCCGGATTTGATGTTAAGGATGTTCATATGACCGACCTTATGTCGGGGCGTGAAACTCTCGATGATGTGAACATGATCGTGTTCTGCGGAGGTTTCTCCAACAGTGACGTGCTTGGATCGGCCAAGGGCTGGGCGAGCGGCTTCCTGTGGAACGACAAGGCCCGTGCCACCCTTGACCGCTTCTATCAGCGCACGGATACACTGAGCCTCGGTATCTGCAACGGTTGCCAGCTGATGATCGAACTCGGACTCATCAAGTCGAACCGCGAGGGAGCCAAGCCAATTAAAATGCAGCACAACCGCTCGCATAAGTTCGAGTCGAACTTCCTCGGCCTCACCATCCCCAAGAATCCCAGCGTGATGCTCGGCGACCTTGAAGGAATGCGCCTCGGCATCTGGGTAGCGCACGGCGAAGGCCGCTTCGAACTGCCCGGTGCCCTTGCCGACTACAACGTGGTTGCCAAGTATTCATACAATGCTTATCCGGCCAACCCTAACGGCTCGGTTGGCGCAGTGGCCGGTGTATGCTCGGCTGACGGACGCCATCTGGCCATGATGCCCCACCTGGAGCGCGCTATCTTCCCGTGGCAGTGCGGTTATTACCCGCGCACACGCCGCAACGACGATGCTACTCCTTGGCTCAAGGCATTTGTCAATGCACGCCGCTGGTGCGAGGAACATAAGAAATAATTAATACAGACACGCGGCCGGTCATAAAGCCGCGTGTCTGTCTTATCCGGATGATTTATGGAACATAACGAGATTATCGATATATTGCAACGTACGGGCTGCTCGTGTGTAATAGCCATCGGCGACAGTATCAGGCTGTGCCATCGTCGCGGTGTTGTCGATCTCTTGGAAATCGTTCGTCACGAGCCGGATGTATTAAATGGATCTTTTATTGCCGATAAGGTGGTTGGCAAAGGTGCAGCGGCGCTGATGGTGCTTGGACAAGTAAGAGAAGTTTATGCAGAAGTAATCAGCGAACCGGCCATCAGCATGCTACGCGAAGCCGGAATCTCTGTCGGATATGCGAAACTTGTGCCGGGTATTATCAACAGAAGCGGGTCGGGGCCCTGTCCTGTCGAGGCGCTATGTGCATCATGCGCCACGGCGGCCCAATGTCTGCCTCTTATCGAGAATTTTGTCGACAGAATAATTTCTAACAACAATTAGGATCATGCAAACAAATATTATCACTCGCGAAGGGTTATCGTTCCGCAGTACCCGAACCTATGTGTTCGCCGCCATGTTTGTACTCGGTAATGTGGTGTTGCCACAGTTGTGCCATCTCATGCCTCATGGCGGAGTCACATGGTTGCCCATATATTTCTTCACGCTCGTAGGTGCATATGCCTGCGGGATACATGTCGGACTTATTACGGCATTGTTGTCACCTGCGGTAAATGCCCTGTTCTTCGAAATGCCGGCTATAGCGGTGCTTCCGGCTATACTGCTAAAGTCAGTCCTGCTGGCGGTCGCTGCTGCCTATGCCGCGTCACGTCCCGGGCGCGTCAGTTTGTATCGTCTTGCGGCTGTCGTGCTTGTTTATCAGGCCTTCGGCACCCTCGGTGAGTGGGCCATCAGCGGAAGCCTTGCCGTTGCGTGTCAGGACATCCGTATCGGCATTCCCGGAATATTGATGCAGATATTCGGCGGCATGGCCGTGTTGCGCTGTATCCTGCACCGTTAATATCCATACATTTCGCTATGTTTCATTACAGGAGGGCCTATAGTGGGATTACCGGCCCCTCCGAACTTGTTGTGGCGGTTCCAGTACAGCAGATTGTATAGAATACCACCGACATCAACACCTATCACATCGCGTTTGTTAAGGCGTATATAAGGTATCAGCGTAGGTTGTGCATGCCAGCGGTTGGTAGCCATATCGCGTTCGACTCGGCCGCCGGCCTTGATACCGAAACGGTCGCTTATGCGCCAGTCGACATATCCGCCTATGGCAGTGGCGGCAGCGAATCCTCTCATTGCAGGGCTCATCAGCCCCGGATTGCTGTACAGGCTGCCGTATAGTGTGACGCCTACCCGTTTGCTGATATCATAGCTGAGCGATACCCCTACCCCCGTCTGTCTGTATAATGATGCGAAAGATCCATATTTCAAAGCTTCGGCATAGGCTGTGAATGAAAAATTACCTAATTGCTGACCAATTTCGATACTGCCTTGTTCGATGCCCATAAGTCCCGGCAAATGAATCTGTGATACAGATCCGCCAAGTGCTCCCCCATCCCACGAGGCAATTATGCCGGGATGTATAGCCTGCGGCCGGAATACAGGTAGCTGTGTCTCATGATGAAAATCGTATGAGGCAGGCAACGTAGAAAAAATAGAAGTTGTAGGAAATTTCCAAAACGATGCCGGCACTTCGATGCTGTCTTTGACTGATGGAATGTCGCCCGGCATCCTGATGTCATCGGGAATACTGTCCCGGGTGTCGGCAACGGCGCTCAACGCCGATATTGCTACAATAAGAGTTGTGTATATGCGCTTCATTGCCATGAATGTGTGTATACCGGTGTATAATCATCTTCATTATCGACTATGGTGGCCGAGTAATTGTCGTGATGTCTGACGCTTACAGAAACGGACTTTTTAAGACCGCATCCGCTGCACAAGATGCAGACGAAGACAACGAAAAGGGAGTACCGTAGATATTTTTTCATGACGGAGAGCCTTTTAAGATATTGTTTCTGCAAAATTAGCGCTTTACAAGTGTCCGTCATAATTTTTTGTCTTATTTAGTCTTAAATGTTTTATAATTCCGGCAGGAGTTGCTTATCTTTGTGTCATGAAAAGATTCCGAGCAGCAAGTATCACCTTTATATCCGTTATCTCTGTGATATTCGGCTGCAATATATATTTTCTTGTAAACCTGTATAATTCTATACGTGCTGATGTAGAGCGGGAGGTAATGGCCGCCTTTGCTATAGCCGATGTGGATGATCTGTGGGCAAGAGCCGAGGCTGCCCGGCAGGCCCACATCAAGGCGGGACAGGAATTGCATCGCGGTGAAATCTCGGCGGCCAAGGATACTGAACATGGTGAACTTGTCACATCGACACATATGCCGGGCGGAACCGAGGTAAGCGAGAGGCATAGCCTTGATGGCTCATCATCGTTTACGAGCGATCTGCTCGCATCAATAAGCCGGCAGTTCCATTCTGTGATGGATCCTTATGTTCCATATAATCTGCCCCAACTCGACAGCCTGTTTATGCTTCGGCTGGCTGAGCGAGGAATTAATGTGGATGAAATCGCAGTTGAGGTGGTTGACAGCCTCGGCACCATAGTTGTGTCCAATCCACGCGCCCGTTCCATGCATCACAGCGATACGTTTATGTTGCCGCTGGGAGTAAGCGGTTATGAATATCGGGCGCTGATTACCCCCTTGACATGGCATATAGCCCGGCAGATGGCAGGTGTAGGCATTACTCTGCTGCTATTGGGGCTGGCCTTCACCGCCGCATTCACCTATTTGATTCATACCGTAAATCAAATGCGTGACATAGAGCGGATGAAGGATGATCTTGTGAACAATATGACACATGAACTTAAGACGCCGATAGCCATAGCCTATTCGGCCAATGACGCACTACT
This sequence comes from Muribaculaceae bacterium, assembly GCA_017624155.1. Lineage (GTDB taxonomy): Bacteria > Bacteroidota > Bacteroidia > Bacteroidales > Muribaculaceae > CAG-873. The sequence continues at coordinate 14,802 of JAGANS010000005.1, forward strand.
GAATTTTGATACGGCTGCCGATCCGGTCCGGCGCGCCTCATATCTCGGCATAGCCAACCGACAGCTGAAACGTCTCGGGGCTCTTGTTGAAAGTATATTGGCCATGAGTATGGAACGTCGCAATTCATTGGTGATGAAGATGGAAAATATCGACCTCATCCCGTTTGTGCGCGAGATCGCCACCGCACAGAATATGCGTAAAGAAAAGGTTATCACGATAGATGTCGATTGCCCCGAAGGCGAAGTCGTCATCGAGGCCGATAAGAATCACCTTGCCAATATAATCAATAATCTGCTCGACAACTCCATTAAATATTCGGGGGATCGCGTATCTATAAAAGTTGTATGTACACCCGAAGGTATATCTGTATCAGATAATGGTATCGGCATTCCGGCATCTTCGATTCCTTATCTGTTCGACAGATTTTATCGCGTCCCTCAGGGTAATACACAGAATGTGCGTGGATACGGTATAGGACTGTATTATGTAAAAAGCATTACTGACAAGTTGGGCTGGGACATCAGTGTCCGCAGCCGTCCGGGCGAAGGAACCGTATTTACCATTAAATTCAATTACCGAAATGAAAGCTAAAATTTTATTAGTGGAAGACGAGCCCGATATGGCTATGATTGTGACCGATACCCTGCGTAGTGAAGGTTATGAGGTAATTGTCGCTGTCGACGGTGTGGATGGCCTGGATAAATTCAAGTCCGGCGATATTGATCTTATTATAGCTGATGTAATGATGCCGAGGATGGACGGATTCTCGATGGCGAAGGAAATACGACGTATTTCGTCAAGTGTGCCGCTGTTGCTGTTGACGGCCAAGAGCACGGTAGATGACGTTGAACATGGATTTGATATCGGAGCCGATGATTATCTTCGCAAGCCGTTTGAACTCAGAGAAGTTATAATCAGAATCAGGGCCTTGTTGCGTCGGTTTTATCTGGTTGAGCCCGAGCGCACCCGCTACAGGATAGGCCGGTATATATTTGACACGTCAGCACAGACACTGAGTATTGACGGAAATTCAGTATTGTTATCGCATTTCGAGGCGAGTGTGCTCCAACGACTTGTAGCCGATATAGGCCAAATAGTCGAAGCCTCGGCTCTTTCTGAGGCAGTATGGGGTTGTGATGACTATTGCAAGCGAAATTCACTGCACGGTTACATCCATCGTCTGCGGGCTGCCTTGAGTCAGGATCCCAAAGTTAGAATAATCAACCGCCGGGGGTACGGATATATACTCGTAGCGGAATAACCTTCGTAAGACTAAGCTCCGAGGTAGAAGTCGCGGCTTTGCGACCATCCGCGCGATGCGTTGCGTACAGTAATGGTAGCCATACCACGGCAGCCCGATGCCGCTCCGCGTACGCGGTTTATCAGTTGAGCGAGTGAAGAGATGCCGTCGCCGCTGTATTCAAACACTTGCCTGCCCATTATGCTTGCCGAAGCAAAGAGGATGTCGGTTGCTGATATTGTTGCCATATCGTTTAGATTGAGAGAGTATTAAGATTACAATGCAAAGATAGATAGGGCTATGTGCCGGTATAAAGCACAGGTGAGTTAATATAGATTAAATCCTGCCGCATCATGCGCTAAACTACAGTTTTGACTTGCTCAAAGATCAAATGCCGTTGTGAAAACTTGTCAATGTCGCAAAAAAACGCTACCTTTGCACCGCTTTTCAGCATATATCCCGTGTGATGGGAAATTAGGAAGCAATAAATAATCTTAATTTTGAGTAACACAACAACACAGAAACAATGAAGACATTCAAACTGGCAGCCAAGCCCCGTACCGAGCTCGGCAAGAAGGCCACCAAGGCCCTGCGTGCACAGAACCTCATTCCCGTAGTTCTTAACGGCGGTGAAATATTCGATCTCCCCTATGCCGGTACACTTAAGCCCGGCGAAAAGATCGTCGAAATCGGCAACGGCAAGGGTCTCCTTACCACCGATCTCACCGTATCGAACGATGCTGTCCGCAAGCTCGTGTACACTCCTGATATTTTTGCCATTGAGCTCGACATCAACGGCGAGACCCGTATGGCTGTGCTCAAGGACATCCAGTTCCAGCCCGTCAAGGACAACATCCTTCACATCGACCTGCTCGAGGTGAACGACAAGAAGCCCGTATCGGTTGAAGTTCCCGTTAAGCTCGAAGGCCATGCCGAAGGCGTTAAGGCCGGTGGTAAGCTTACACTGTCGATGAAGAAGCTCCGCGTTAAGGCTATCTATACCGCTATCCCCGAGCGTCTCGTCATCAATGTCGATAACCTCGGTCTCGGCAAGACAATGCAGGTGGGCGATCTCCACTTCGAGAACCTCGAACTGATGAACGCCAAGAACGCTGTGGTATGCGCCGTACAGCTCACCCGTGCCGCACGTGGTGCCGCTGCTGCCGCTGCAAAGTAAACCCCTGACGCATGAAATATCTCATAGTTGGGCTGGGTAATATCGGCAGCGAATATGCCGGCACCCGCCACAACACAGGATTTATGGTATTGGACGCCCTCGCTGAGGCGTCCAATATTTCTTTCGCCACCGACCGTTATGGCGATGTCGCCCGCATGCGGCTTAAGAACAAGCAGCTCGTGCTTCTCAAGCCGTCCACTTATATGAATCTGAGCGGCAACGCTGTGCGCTACTGGCAGCAGAAGGAGAATATTCCATTGGAAAACATTCTTGTGGTAGTCGATGACATAGCCTTGCCCCTCGGAGCTATACGTATCAAGACCCGCGGCAGCGACGCCGGCCACAACGGACTGAAGGATATAGCCAAGATGCTCGGGACCGATGCTTATGCACGCCTGCGTGTAGGTATCGGTAACGAATTTCCGCGCGGATGCCAGATCGACTACGTACTTGGAAAGTTTACTCCTGCCGAGCTTGAAATTCTTAACGAACGTACCAAGGTCGCAGTTGAGGCAATTCAGGAATTTGTCCTTGCCGGTGCACAGAGCGCTATGTGCAAATACAATAATAAGTAATCTACGTTGACGATGGCTAATGAAGTAAGAATCGACAAATGGCTGTGGGCGATGCGAATATTCAAGACTCGCACCATAGCTACGGAGGCTTGCAAGAAAGGCCGTATCACTCTTAATGCCGATCCAAATCCGGTAAAGCCGGCACGTACGGTGAAGCCCGGCGACGAGGTGCATGTGCGCAAGCCGCCGGTCACCTACTCTTTCAGGATAAAGGCTGTGACAGAAAATCGCCTTGGCGCGAAACTCGTGCCGGAGTATCTTGAGAATATCACTCCGCAGGATCAGTACGACCTGCTTGATGTGGTGAAGATTTCGGGTTTTGTTGACCGACGTAAAGGCCTCGGACGCCCTACCAAACGCGAAGGCCGCGAACTGGCGCGCTTCACCGACTCATACGCAAGCGATGACGGCTGGGATTTCGATTTTGACGATATCGACTGACATTGCATACATGATAAATACGGGGATGTGCCTGATAGCGGACACATCCCCGTATATTTTTTAATTCGATATATTAGCGTATAATCTTTACAGACTGCGTACGGCCATCGCAATCGCATGCAACAGCCATATAAATACCTGCCGGAAGATCAGATATATTCAGTATAGCTGTATCTCCGTACATTGCATCTGTAAACGAGGTCATTGTCCTGCCGTCAATACCCAATACAGCAATACTTGCCATGCCTGCGGGCGAATATGCCGTGACAAGTCGGGTGCGGGAATCATACGTTACGGTGAAATCGGTATCGGCCTCGACATTCTCCACTCCGCTGCTGCCGATAGTGAAACGCAGACGGCCAAGTTCCTTGCCTCCGTCATTATTGTGCTCAAAAAGGATAGCATAGAGTTCCGGCTCGGTACGACATTCGTCAGTCAGCTGAGTTAGGATATTAATATCAGAGGCTTCTCCTGCCTTCAGCAGATTTAATGAGGAGCGGGCCGACATCATATAATTTAGTATATCACCTTCACGACGATATATATTGACTGTTACCGGCAAATCATAGTATCCGCTTTCGCAAGTGATACCGGCCTTGAAGGAAAGATTATCCGGATCAACATTTTCAGTACCGCCTTCAATAGTGAACGAATTGCATGACAGAATACCCTCTCCGGGGTCATCAGCAACATTGACAGACTTGGTTGCCATATAATATGCTGATGTTATGTCGGCAAGATATAGTTCGTATGAGCCATCAGCCTGAGGCTTGTTCCATGTGTGTGTAACATACACTTCTTTGGTAACCGTCTCACCCGGTTCCAGTGACAGCATGAATCCGTCTGAACGGCTGAGAAGATTGCTTTGGTTAAAAATAAGACGTGTGTCATAATAGGCAATCAGTGGCAGACTGCTCTTGTTTACGAAATAAATTTTCAGCTTTGATGTGCGTCCGTTATAGATTGACTGGGGTACATCCATACCGGTGACAGAGATCATATCGGGAGCTATGTAATATTCACTATACTCGCCATCTTTTTTTTGAACCACAGCATATTCTGCATAATTAACCGGATGGAGCGGGATACGCCATGTACCTCCGTCGGGATTGCGATATACCGGCGTGAGCTTATACATGCCGTCGGTCAGTTCGAGTGCATCGAGATTAACTGAGATTGCGGACCATCCGTAGTTTACAGCAAGTCCATATTCCCTCGCTCCTGTCTGGCAATATATTGGCTCGGTATCAGCGACATCGCCATAATGTTCCACTCTTATGCCTAATTCGACATCTATGTTGTCTGATGAGTAGTTGTACCATCCGCCATAAATTGCTACATTTGAGCCTTCGCAGGCAATAGACAATCGGTTTTCCTGCGTCATCTCCGGTTCGGGTGCGATTGAACCTTCATCAGGACGATGTATGCCGAGTATAGCCCACTGGCCTTCCGAAAAGCCACCGTCCTCGATACCGGTATATGATGCATAGGGATTAAGTGCCGACAGGCGGAAGTATCCGTCGTAATTGCCGTTCCAACCCCAGTTGAAATGGAAAAAGCCGTCGCGTGAATAACCGTCGCAGACAAAGATATGGCCTCCGTCGATAATACTGTTGCCTCGATAGATTATCGGACCGGTTGTGGAAAGGTTCTCATACAGCATGTCTTCCCACTCCCTCAGGCTGTAATGCAGCAGCTGGCAGCAGCGCGTCGTCGGGGCATAGTTGAAATTCTTGCGCAACGCTTCGCTGATTTTTGTCGTCTGAGAATTAGACCACGACGGCGAGTATGTCATACCTACGGCATAGCCGCAGACTTTCATTAATTGTGCTACGGCATCTTTCTGCTCTTGTGTGGAATTGCTGTCGTATATGTCGGCCATATTTTTCCAGTCTAAAGATACGGAACCGAGATCCATCGAGTAGCTGTTGTTATTGTAGTCATAGCATATACCTGTCCCGGTCGCACGTTCGGGCCATTCAAAATAATTCATGACCTGAGCGAGAGCCGTAGCCCCACAGCCGGTGAGGGCCAGACGCCCATCGACGTTGGGACACTGTGCGTTGTAAGGGGCTCCTTGTCCCCAGCGCGATGTTATCATGGGCGCGATTGCCTCTCTGACAATCTCCGTTGTCGGGTTTATGGCTTTGTGCTGCACGGCGGTATCCTTGCGGACTGCCTCGATTTGCTTTATATAGCCGTCGAGCCACCGGCGCAGTTGTGGCGGCATCTCACCGTTGACCGGCGAGTCTATATAGCCGAGCAATGCTTCGGTTTGGTCATCGGCCGAGAGGAATATACGTCGGTCGGCATTGTCGGTGAAGACGTATATGGCGGCTTTGCCGTCAGCATCCGTATCGGTATAGCTAAGTCGGTAGGATGCCGGAGCCTTTTCTGCAGACGAGCGGGCATTCATACGCGACAGTGCCTCATCGGGTGTGATGTGCTTGCCGTATGCTGATACCGCGCCGAGGCACAGCAACAGGCTGAGAAGGGTGTTGAGTTTTCTCATGGAAATCAGATAAGGATTTATAACAAAGATTGCGGCATTGCAAGTTTTGTAACTCACAATGCCGCAAATTTAAGCATTTTATGTATATGGTGCAATTAAATTGCGAAATTTTGCAGAATTAATCTTATTCTGCCAGGCCGCGGTTGCGGAGCAGTGCGTCTACCGAGGGCTGATGGCCGCGGAAGCGAACATACAGCGCCATGGGATCTTCCGAGCCGCCGGCCTCAAGAATGTTTTTCTTGAACGATGCGGCTGTCTCGGTATCAAAGATACCTTTTTCTTCAAACAGCTCGAAGCCATCGGTATCGAGCACCTCGGCCCACAGATATGTGTAGTAGCCCGAAGCATAGCCGTCGCTGCCGAAGATATGCTTGAAGTATGGTGAGCGGTAGCGATAGGTTAGCTCGGCAGGCATACCGATGGCATTGCGGACAGAGTCCTCGAATGCCATTACATCAACATCGCCTGTGGGATTGAGCTTGCCATACTGGAGGTCGAGCAGTGCTGCGCCTACAAGCTCGGCTGTGCGGAAACCGCTGTTGTGTTTAGATGAGGCCTGAATTTTCTCAATGAGTTCTTCGGGAATAGTTTCGCCGGTCTTGTAGTGGTGCGCATAGGTACGCAGCAGTTCGGGCTGGAATGCCCAGTGTTCGTGAATCTGCGAGGGAAGTTCTACAAAGTCGCGGTCGACGTTTGTGCCTGCCTGACTCTTGAGGCGGGCGCGCGACAGCATGCCGTGCAGACCGTGGCCAAACTCGTGGAACATAGTCTCAACCTCGTCGATGCTGAGCAGCGAAGGCATGTCGGCTGTGGGAGGAGTAAAGTTGCCGACATTGAAGATTACGGGGCGCGACGATGTGCCGTCGGGATTTGTCCATGAGCCTTTGAATTCGCTCATCCACGCACCCTGACGCTTGGACGGACGGGTGAAGTAATCGGTCATGAATACGGCGATGTGCTCGTTGGTCTTTGCATCGGTAACGTCATATACCGTTACCTCGTCGAAATACTTGGGAGCGTCGGGCATTTCGGTGAACTTCACACCGTAAAGCCGACCGGCCATGTTGAAGATGCCGTTGCGGACCGAATCGACTGCAAAATATGCGCGGAGCTCGTTTTCATCCATATTATATTTGTCGGCACGTACTTTCTCGGCATAATAGTAGTAGTCCCATGGCTGGATGGTGATGCCGGCGCCTTCGCGGTCGGCAAGAGCCTGCATTTCCTTGACTTCTTCCTTGACCTTGGCTACTGCGGGAGTCCAGATCTGCATAAGCAGATTCTCGGCGTTGGCAACGGTCTTGGCCATGACGTTGTCGGTCATATATGAGCCGTAGCAGTCAAAGCCGAGCAGAGCGGCCTTCTTGGCGCGTGTCTGGAGTATCTTGTTAATTACAGGCAGGTTATTGTATTCGCCTGATGAAGCCTGGGTAGTGTAGCCCTTGTACATCTGTTCGCGCAGGTCGCGGTCGTTGGCATACTGGAGCACCGGCAGGCGCGAGGGGGCGTGAAGGGTGAATACCCACTTGCCTTCGCCGAGACCACGCTTCTGAGCTTCCTCGGCAGCTACTGCCACGGTGTTGGCGGGCAGGCCCGACAGGCGTTCCGGATTCTCAATGACGATTGAGAATGCGTTGGTGGCGTTGAGCAGATTCTTGTTGAATTGCAGGTACAGATTGGTAAGATCGGTGTTGAAGTTCTTGAGCTCCTGCTTCTGAGCCTCATCGAGAAGAGCGCCGGCACGCACGAAGTTCTTGTAATAGGTCTCGACGGCGCGGATCTGATCGGGTGCCATACCCATATCGTTGCGGTGATCATACAGGTATTTGAAGCGCTCGAACAGTTTGTCGTTCATCATGATCGCATCCTGCGATTCGGAGTAGAGCGGATAGAACTCCTCGGCTACGGCAACCATCTCGGGCGAAGAGTTGGATTCCTCGAGAGCGGCGAATACGAGCACAACCTTGTTGAGCGTTTCGGCAGCATTCTCAAATGCTACGACGGTGTTGTCGAAGGTGGGCGTCTCGGTGTTGTCGCAGATCTTCAGGATTTCGTCTTCCTGCTTGGCGATGCCTGCCTTGAGAGCGGGCAGATAGTGCTCGGTCTTGATCTGATCGAATGGCGGGATTTCGTAGACGGTTGTGTAGTCCTGCAGGAAAGGATTGTCGGGTTCTTTATCCATTGTGGCTGCAATACCCGCAGCTCCGGCACCTACGACGGCCACTGCGGCAAATAATAAAATTTTTTTATTCACGGATGGAAGTATTAATGGTTGGTTTCTGCAAAAATAATGAAAAATCCGCACATAATAGCAATTTATGGCTGAATTTCATTCAAATATGTATCTTGCGGTAGGCGAATCGCCCTTTGCAATTTCCTCCGGAGTACCCTGTGCAAGTATGCGGCCGCCTCCGGCCCCGCCGTCAGGCCCCATATCGATGAGATAATCGGCGGTGCGCAGCACATCGGTGTTGTGCTCGATGACAAGTACGGTATTGCCGCGGTCGACAAGGCGGTTAAGTATAGCGAGCAATGTACGGATGTCCTCGAAATGCAGACCTGTCGTCGGCTCGTCGAGAATATAGAGGGTGCGGCCGGTATCTTTTTTGGCCAGTTCGGTGGCGAGCTTCACACGCTGGTTCTCGCCGCCCGACAGTGTCGATGACGGCTGTCCGAGCTTGATATAGCCAAGGCCGATTTCCTGAAGTACGGTAAGTTTTTTCAGTATCTTGGGCACACCGGCAAAGAATTCAACGGCCTGATTGATTGTCATGTCCAGAACGTCGGCAATCGACTTGCCCTTATATCGCACCTCAAGAGTCTCGCGGTTATACCGCTTGCCATGGCATACCTCGCACGGGACAAGTACATCGGGCATGAAATTCATCTCAATAGTGCGGTAGCCGTTGCCTCCGCAGGCCTCACAGCGGCCGCCGGCGACGTTGAACGAGAATCGCCCCGGCTTGTAACCGCGTATCTTGGCTTCGGGCAATCCTACGAACAGATTACGGATGTCGGTGAAAAGGCCGGTATATGTAGCCGGATTGGAGCGCGGTGTACGGCCCAGCGGCGACTGATCGACAGTCACAGCCTTGTCGATATAGTCGATGCCCTTGATCTCACGGTATGGAAGCGGCTGTCGTGTGGAACGATAAAAGTGTTGCGACAGTATAGGCTCAAGCGTGGCGTTGACAAGCGACGATTTGCCCGAGCCGCTGACGCCTGCCACGCAGGTGAATGTCCCGAGAGGTAATTTCAGGTCAACATCCTTCAGATTATGGCCTGCGCATCCGAGCAATTCAAGATATTTCCCGTTGCCCTTGCGTCTTACTGCCGGTGTCTCGATGCAGCGGCGTCCGTTGAGATATGCCGCCGTGACTGTGTCGGCCTTGAGCATTTCGGCAGGAGTTCCCGCAAATACCACGTTGCCGCCTTTGCGTCCGGCGCCGGGCCCGATGTCAACGACATAATCGGCTTCGAGCATGATGTCCTTGTCATGCTCTACCACGATTATTGAATTGGATGCATCGCGCAGGCGCTTCAGCGAGTCGATAAGGCGCCGGTTGTCGCGCTGGTGGAGCCCTATCGACGGTTCGTCGAGAATATACAGCACATTCACGAGTTCCGAACCGAGTTGCGTGGCGAGTCTGATACGCTGGCTTTCCCCGCCGCTTAGCGTGGCTGATGCACGGTTGAGCTGCAGATATTCAAGACCTACGTCGACCAGAAAACGCAGCCGTACGTTGATCTCCTTGATAATCTCGGCGGCAATCCTGGCATCGCGGTCGTCAAGGTGGCCGAGTATATTTTTCGACCAATCATACAGAGCGCCGATATCGAGCCGGCATAGCTGTGCTATGTTCTGCCCGTCGATAAAGAAATGCAGCGCCTCGCGGTTCAGACGGTCGCCGTGACACTCCGGACATTCGCATCGTGTATAGAATTGGCCGCTCCATTTCTGGGCTGCCGTTCCTGCATCGTCGTCCTGCTGCATGTCGATGTATTTGAGCAAGCCCTCATACGCACCGATAGGTGTCAGTGTCCCGAGGTTGTCGTTTTTGAGGGTGAGACGCCTGTCAGTGCCGTTGAGTATCTCGTCGAGACACTCCTCACCGAGATCGCGTACGGGAGTCTTGAGTGTCGCGCCGTAGGCCTCGCATATCGAGGACAGTTGCCAGAATATGGTAGTGTTCTTATACTTGCCGAGCGGAGTGAAGGCGCCGTCGTGTATCGACAGTGAGTCATCGGGTAATACCTTTGAGCGGTCGATTATATTCACATAGCCCAGCCCTTTGCATTTGGGACAATAGCCCTGCGGCGAATTGAACGAGAAATTGTGTGGCGCCGGCTCGCGATACGAGAGTCCGCTTGCCGGGTCCATCAGCAACTGTGAGTAATGCGCGATGTCGTCTTTGTCGACATCGTAGATCATCACCTGCTTGTCGCCTTGGGCAAGAGCGCTTTCGACTGTGTCGCGCAGACGCTGCGGGTCCGTGTCGTTGACACGCATTCGGTCCACGACAAGCTCCACCGAGTGGTTCTTGTATCGGTCGAGTTTCATGCCCGGTGTGATTTCCATCAACTCGCCGTCAACACGAACGCGCAGGAAGCCTTTTTTCCGGAGCGTCTCAAACAGTTCTTTATAATGCCCTTTGCGATTCTTTACGAGCGGGGCGAGCACATAAATCTTACTGCCGTTGAAACGCTGTAGAATCAGGCTTACAATCTTGTCGTCGGTATATCGCACCATTTCGTTGCCCGTGATATACGAGCGGGCGCGCCCTATACGCGAGTACAGCAGGCGCAGGAAGTCGTATATCTCGGTGGTAGTGCCTATTGTTGAGCGGGGATTGCGGTTGACTGTCTTTTGCTCGATGGCTATGACCGGGCTAAGCCCGGTGATATAATCCACATCGGGGCGCTCGAGATTTCCCAGCATATTGCGGGCATAAGCCGAGAAGGTCTCGATATATCGCCGCTGTCCCTCGGCATAAATAGTGTCGAAGGCCAGCGAGGACTTTCCGGAACCTGACAGACCGGTGATAACGGTAAGTGCGTCGCGTGGGATGTCCACATCAATATTCTTAAGATTGTTGACTCGTGCCCCCACCACGCTCAGGGGTGAAGTCATATCGATGGATTTTCTCATATTACTTGGTTATCCACTGAGGATTATAGACGGCCTTGCGGGCAGTGCTGCGGCTCAGGCCTTCTTTCATCGGCACACGCACCTTGTAGGTTTTGCCGGTCTTGTTGGTTAGTTTCGGACCGCGTATCCACGGATTTTCCTCACGAAGATCGCGGTATGATACTCCTCGTTTTTTAGCCCAGGTCGTCCAATCGTCAACAGGGCCTTTAACCTCAACGATATCTACTGCCCGCGGACGGTACAGCTCATCGGCAGTAAGCTTGAAGCCGTAGGCAGCCGGATTCTCCATAATGGCCTTCGTTGCCATGATGCGGAAGGGGTATCGCTGTGTCTCGTCGGCGAGATACAGTTCTATCGCATCGTCGGCAAGCTGGGCGTCAAGCTGTTTGGTGATACGTGCCATGCCGCCGTTGTAAGCTGCCATGACCGATGTCCAGCTACCGCCATAACGGGCGAGCGCTTTCTTGAAATACCGGCATGCAGCGGCGGTTGATTTTTCTATATTGTATCGTTCATCCACCTCGTCGTTAACCTCAAGCCCGTATTCTTTGGCAGTCGAGGCCAAAAACTGCCACATGCCGGCGGCCTTGGCGGCAGACATGGCACGCGGATTCAATGTGCTCTCGACGCAGGCAAGGTAAAGCAGATCATCGGGCATGCCGTTGGCACGTAGTACAGGGGCCATCTGCGGAAAATAACGGTTGGCACGCTTTATCATGAGCAACGTATTGCCATGTGTGTAAATCAATGATGTGAGTTCACGGTCATAACGCTCGGCATAATCAAGCGGATCGAGGCTGACACTTTGGCCGCATATACTCACCTTCTGCGGTATTGTGGGATTGACTGTGCTGGAATGTACCTTGGATGAACTTGCCTGAGCGAGGCATAATGGCGCAGGCGGCATTATCATAGCTGCCGCGAGCAGTATTATATATCTGTTTGTCATGTCTGTTATTGAGGTGTGCTTATACAAGTCGTTAAGTCTACATACAAAGTTACAAAAATAATTTGACATAGGCAAGCCGCATTTTATCATGGAAATTTATCAGAACAAGCAATTATTTGCAATAATAATTTGCAACAATGATTCTTTTTAGTTAAATTTGCACTCAAATGTTAAATTATGGATTCTTTTTCATCATCTTTGGAAGTGGACGCAAACTTTGCCACGACTGGAGTGTTAATATTATTAAAGTTTAATTAACGTAAAATCAAGCCGTCAGGCTTCTTATAATAAATGAAAAAACAAACAATCTGGATACTGACCATATTGATGGCGTTTACGTTCATCGGTTTGCTGTGTATACAGATATTTTATATGAAGAATATCGTGGGCATACGCTACGAGCAGTTCTCGCAGGGTGTGCGCCAGAGCCTTATAGCCGTTGCGCAGCATCTTGAGCGCGACGAGACACGGTATTTCCTCGAGGATCAGGTCAACCTCGTAGAGTCGCAGTCGATCTACGCCAAGCGTCTCGCCAGCAGTCTGCCGACGCAGGAAGGCCTTAAGGTATCGTTTGCCACACCGACTGTTGAAGCCGACCTTACGATCAGGGGCGATGTATCCGCCTTGTCCAAGATTCAGACCGGAGAATCTCTTGTGGGTCAGCACTTCCAAACCATGCAGGATGTATACCGCGATCACTATCTGTATCAGCGAGGTGTGCTCGACGATGTGATTCTCAACATCATATCATCGGCATCCGACCGCACTATTACCGAGCGTGCCGACTCGTCGCTTGTACGTACATACCTGCGGCAGCAGCTTGATACACTTGGCATTGACGTGCCGTTTGAATTTGCAGTAGTCAACCGTCTCGGAGTAATCCAATACAAATCAGCCGGATATAATCCCGGCGAGAATGTCGATGACGTGTTTACCCAGACACTTTTCCCACGCGATCCTGCCTCGCGTATTTATCGGCTGAAGGTATATTTCCCTACAAAGTCCGACTATATTTTCCGCTCGATCTCATTTATGGTTCCGGCTTTTGCCTTTACGCTCATATTGTTGGTTATATTCATATACACTATCATAGTGGCTTTCAGACAGAAAAAACTCACTGAAATGAAGAATGACTTCATCAACAATATGACGCACGAGTTCAAGACGCCAATATCCTCGATATCGCTTGCCGCGCAGATGCTCAATGATCCGGATATCCGCAAATCGCCGGCCATGCTGCAGCAGATTTCACAGGTGGTGAACGATGAGACGAAGCGACTTCGCTTCCAGGTAGAGAAGGTGCTTCAGATGTCGATGTTCGACCGTCAGAAAGCCACACTGAAGATTGAGGAAATAGACGCCAATCTTGTTGTGTATAACATCGTTAACACCTTCAAGCTTAAGGTTGAGAAATATGGAGGCCATATCGACGCCAATCTCGATGCTATGAATGCCCTTGTCGAAGTGGATGAGATGCACTTTACCAATGTGATTTTCAATTTGCTTGACAATGCAGTGAAATATCGTTCGGAAGAACGGCCGCTTCACCTTGTCGTCGGCTCGCGCGACCTGCCCGGTGAAAGGCTCGAGATCTCCATAGCTGACAACGGTATTGGTATACGTCGTGACGATCTCAAAAAGATATTTGACAAATTCTTCCGCGTTTCGACCGGCAACCGTCACGATGTAAAGGGCTTTGGCCTCGGCCTCGCTTATGTACACAAGATGGTGACCGAACTTGGCGGCACTATTTCGGTCGAAAGCGAAATCAATATAGGTACGAAATTCATAATAATACTCCCACTCTCTAAAAACTGATAATTATGGAAGAACGCATGAAAATCCTGCTCTGCGAAGACGACGAGAATCTCGGCATGCTTCTGCGCGAATACCTCCAGGCCAAAGGCTTCAGCGCCGATCTGTTCTCTGACGGCGAAGCCGGCTACAAGGCTTTTCTTAAAGGTAAATACGACATCTGCGTCCTTGATGTGATGATGCCTAAAAAGGACGGTTTTACTCTTGCTCAGGAAATCCGCACTTTCAATGCCGAGGTGCCCATCATTTTCCTTACGGCCAAATCGATGAAGGACGATATTCTTGAAGGCTTCAAGCTCGGTGCCGATGATTATATCACCAAGCCTTTCTCGATGGAGGAACTTGTGCTGCGTATCGAGGCTATCCTGCGTCGTGTCAAGGGCAAGAAAGGCAAGGAAATCACCATGTATAAGATCGGTAAATTCACCTTCGACACACAGAAGCAGGTGCTTATGATCGATGATAAGGTGACAAAACTCACCACCAAGGAATCCGAACTGCTGTCGCTGTTATGCGCGCATGTAAATGTGATCCTTGAGCGCAACTACGCCCTGAAGACCATCTGGATCGATGACAATTACTTCAATGCCCGTTCGATGGACGTGTACATTACCAAGCTGCGCAAGCATCTTAAGGATGATCCCTCGATCGAGATCATCAATATCCACGGCAAGGGCTACAAACTCATTGCTCCCGACGTCGAGGCCAAGAACTGAAAAAACAGCTAAATGCTGATGCAGGGTAATAAAAAAGGGGAGCCGAACTTCGGTTCCCCTTTTTAATAGTAGCGCGGACAGAATTGTTATTCCTCTACATACTTTTCGCGGTGGAAATGCGGTGTGATCACCTCGTCGACGGCGCGTGCGGCATAATCGCCCTCGGTGGAGATGAACACCCAGTCGATATCGGTGTGGCGGCGCAGATCGCCCATGAAGAAGGCCTCGGCCTCGGGCGAGCCTACTACGACAAGGCGCCCTACCCCGGCTTCACGGGCGGCGTTGACCATCCCTACATAATGGCCGAGAATAAAGTCGTTGGCTTCGTGATCGGTCTGATCATCCTCAAAGGTCATGATTACATCATGGTAGCCCTCAAAAACCTCTCGGAGAGCGTCCTTGTTGGCTGCGTCAAGCAATGAAACGGACAGATCCGAATTTTCGAGCATCACACGCTCGGGATTGCTCACAAAAGCGTTAACCGCCTGACCGCGGTGGAGTAGCTGGGTAAGTACATCGGCAAAAACATGACCGTTCATGCCGGTTAATGCGATTTCTTTCATAGTTGAAGTTTATTAATTGCTGCTTTATTAACAATTCGCGAGGCCGGTTGTTTGATGTTGCGAATTATTTGAGTAATTTTGTAAGCCGATAATGATACAATGTCAATGGAAAATTTACCACAAGATCCATATATGCTTCTAAGTGTCGTGAATATGAAGCTTCGCGACCAATACAGCGACCTCGACGACCTGTGCCTAAGTCTTGATGTCGACAAGGACGAGCTGTGTGCGCGTCTCCGCGCCGCCGGCTTTGAATATGACGCCGCCAACAACCGTTTTGCGTAATGGACGCCGACTATCTGTCACAGCTCAACGAACAGCAGCGCGCCGCCGTGGAATATATCGGTGGCCCTCAGCTTGTGATCGCCGGCGCCGGATCAGGCAAGACCCGTGTGCTCACATACAAGATTGTACACCTGCTTGCCAACGGCTATGAACCCGGACGCATCCTGGCGCTTACATTTACCAACAAGGCCGCCCGCGAGATGCGCGGGCGCATCGAGTCCCTCGTGGGCTTTAACACCGCCGCAAGGCTGTGGATGGGAACTTTTCACAGCATATTCTCACGAATACTTCGTAAAAATGCCGATCTGATTGGCTATACACGCAACTATACTATTTACGATACGACAGATTCGCGATCTCTTATCAAGATGATAATCAAAGATATGGATCTCGATGAGAAGGTGTATAAGGTTTCGACGGTACAGAATGCCATTTCGTGGGCAAAGAACTCACTGATTTGCCCCGAGGCCTATGCGGCCGATCGCGAACTTATGGCAAGCGATGCGCGTTCCAAGCATCCGCGCATATACGAGATATACAAGGGGTACATGGCCCGGTGCAGGGTCTCGGATGCGATGGACTTTGACGACCTGCTGTATTATACAGCAGTGCTTCTGCGCGATAATCCACCCGTTCTGCGGCATTACCGCGAATTTTTCAGATATGTGCTTGTCGATGAGTTTCAGGATACCAACTTCGCCCAGAATTATATAATGACCATGCTTACGCAGGGCATAGGAGATATTTGTGTCGTAGGCGATGATGCGCAGAGCATCTACTCGTTTCGTGGCGCCAATATCCGCAATATTTTGGAACTTAAGCGTGCGTATCCCGACCTCATGACATTCAAGCTGGAACAGAATTACCGTTCCACGCAGAATATTATCAATGCGGCCAACAGCCTTATCGACAAGAATGAACGCCAGATACGCAAGCAGGTATATTCGCTCAACGATGTCGGCGACCGTGTGGAGGTGCAGGCCGGACATTCGGATTATGATGAGGCCGGTCTCGTGGCAAGCCGTATTGTAGTGCAGCGGGCCCGGACAGGTGACCCGCTGAGTGAGTTTGCTATACTATACCGTACCAATGCGCAGAGCCGAGTGCTTGAGGAGGCATTGCGTCGCCGCAATATTCTGTACAAGATTTATGGCGGCCTCGCATTCTATCAACGCAAAGAGGTGAAGGATGCGATAGCCTACTTCCGCATGGCAGTCAATCCCGATGATGACGAGGCGCTGAAGCGCATAATCAACGTGCCTGCCCGTGGCATCGGTGCCACTACATTATCCAAAATAAGCTCCGCCGCTATCGAGCATGGTGTGAGTATGTGGCAGGTCGTAATCGATCCGCACAAGTATTCGCTGAATATAAACTCGGGTACGAGCAGCAAGCTGAAGACATTTGCCGCCATTATCGACGGTTTCATAACCCGAAAGGATCAGGATGCCGAATCTCTGGCAAAGCATATAATACAGAGCACCGGCCTGATATCGCAGTATATGACAGAACGCACCCCTGAAAATGTTTCGAAGGTGCAGAATCTTGAGGAACTAATCACAGGCGCACGGGAGTTTGTTGAAGACCGTCGCGAGCAAGGTATGGACGACCGCGGCACTATGGCTGATTTTCTGGCAAATGTGTCGCTGCAGACCGATCAGGATACCGAGGATCCGGCTCTTGCCGATTCTGTCACACTGATGACAATCCATGCAGCCAAGGGACTTGAATTCAGCAATGTGTTTGTTGTCGGTGTCGAGGAAGATCTGCTCCCGTCATCGATGGGTAACGGCACACCTGATGAAGTTGAGGAAGAGCGACGCCTGTTCTATGTGGCAATTACACGTGCCAAAAAATTCTGTATGCTCAGCTATGCCGGCAACAGGTATATCAACGGGCAAACGACCACCTGCCGCCCTTCGCGTTTTATAAAGGATATTAATCCGCAATACCTGAAATATTCATACGGTGCCGAGGCATTGCAGTTTGCCGTGCCTCAGCGACAGCGATATGTTGCTCCGGCCAAACCGGCACAATCGTCAAATGTGAGTCCGCGTGTGAGTCCTGTTGTGGTATCACAGCGCACCGACTCTGCGGCACAGGCTTCAGGTGGAACTTGTCAGGCTACAGACTACGCCCTGCATTCTGTCAATGAACTTACTGTCGGAATGACGATTATCCATCCGCGTTTTGGTCGTGGAACGATACAGGCTGTCCAAAGTATCGACCTTGGGGATTCGGCTAATGTTCAGTTCGACAACGAGGCCACACCTCGCAAATTATTGCTTAAATTCGCTAAATTCAAGATTATAGACTGATATGCAACTGCCTTCAATCGATAAAATACCTACACCGGCGTTCGTCGTAAGCGAGAACGCCCTGCGTCGCAATCTCGAA
This sequence comes from Muribaculaceae bacterium, assembly GCA_017624155.1. Classification (GTDB taxonomy): domain Bacteria; phylum Bacteroidota; class Bacteroidia; order Bacteroidales; family Muribaculaceae; genus CAG-873. The sequence goes on from JAGANS010000005.1 coordinate 32,622, forward strand.
CGGATCGACTCGGTAAAGAAGCGCGCAGGAGTTGACATTATCATGGCGTTCAAAGCCAATGCATTGTGGCGCACTTTCCATATTGTGCGTGAATATTGCCGTAATTCCACCGCCAGTTCGTTAAATGAAATGCGCCTCGGTCATGAATTCCTTCGGGGCGAGGTCCACAGTTATTGCCCTGCCTATACTGATGCCACGATCGGCGAATATATTCAGGGTAGCTCGCATATAACATTTAATTCTGTGGCGCAGTATCAAAAGTTTGCCGGTCGCATTGCCATGCACAATGCCATGCCAGTCAATCACCACGTTTCCCCCGGTCTGCGTGTGAATCCAAAATGCTCGGTAATCGAAACAGATATATACAACCCTGCCCTACCCGGCTCGCGATTCGGTGTGGATGCAGCTACTTTGGGCGACAGTGTGCCTGCAGGCATCGAAGGACTGCATTTCCATGCTCTGTGCGAATCCTCAAGCTATGATCTTGCCAAGGTCCTTGATGCTTTTGAGCAGCAGTTCGGCCGTTTTCTGCCACAGGTAAAGTGGGTAAACATGGGTGGCGGTCATCTGATGACCCGAGATGGCTATGATATTGATCATCTGGTTGAAGTTCTCACCGGATTCAGATCACGATATCCATGGCTCAAAGTTATACTTGAGCCGGGAAGTGCCTTCACATGGCGTACCGGCGTTCTGCTGTCGAGTGTAGTCGATGTAATGGAAAACGACGGTATCAGGACGGCCATCATCGACGCTTCCTTTGCATGCCACATGCCAGATACTCTCGAGATGCCGTATAAGCCTGCCATAACCGAAAGCCTCGGCTCTGAACCGGTTGCCGGAAAGCCGACTTACCGTCTTGGTGGCAATTCGTGTCTGAGCGGTGATTTCAAGGGCGACTGGAGCTTCGACAGCCCCTTGGCTCCGGGCGATCGCCTTACATTCGAGGATATGAATCACTACACCAATGTGAAGACTACCATGTTCAACGGCATACAGCATCCGTCGGTATGGTTGCAGAATGCCGACGGAACGGTCGATCTGCTGCGTGAATATGATTATGGAGATTATAAGTCAAGAATGTCATGAGCAATCCCAGATTCTCGGTCATTGTACCGGTTTATAACCGCCCCGACGAGGTAAAAGAACTGCTCGACAGTTTGCTTTCACAAAGCATTCGGAATTTTGAAACGATTATTGTTGAGGACGGATCCACAGTGCCCTGTCGCGAAGCGGCCGAAGCGGCCAAGAACGCAGGTCTTGATATAAAATATTACTTTAAGGAGAATGAAGGACGGTCGATAGCCCGAAACTATGGACTTGAAAGGGCCGCAGGTGATTATTTTGTGTTTTTCGATTCTGACTGCGTGATACCGCCTGATTATTTTGCAAATCTTGCCGGCATGCTTGATGAGAGGCCCTTTGATTGTTTCGGCGGTCCGGATGCCGCGCATGAATCCTTTTCAGATACACAGAAGGCCATCAATTATTCCATGACATCGTTCATGACTACGGGCGGTATCCGTGGCGGTAAGATTCAACTCGAAAAATTTGTCCCGCGTACATTCAATATGGGATACTCTCGCGCCGTATACGACAAGGTCGGAGGCTTCCGTGAAATGTTTTCCGAGGACATCGACATGAGTACAAGAATCCGTAATGCCGGTTTTTCAATAGGCTTGTTTCAGAATCCTGTCTGGCATAAGCGGCGTGTTGATTTCCGCAAGTTTCTGCGACAGGTCTATGTGTTCGGCAAATCAAGAGTGACACTAAAGTTGCTTTACCCCGACTCACTGAAAATCGTGCACCTGCTGCCGGCGGCGTTTGTTATAGGCTCGCTCGCGCTGATATTGCTTGGTATCTTTATAAGTCCCTGGTTCCTGCTGCCGCTTGCACTGTATTTCATTGCGGTGTTTATCGGAGCGATAATGGTTACTCACCGGCTGCGCATCGCGGCCATGGCTGTGCCTGCCGCTATCATACAGCTCGGAGGATACGGCTGTGGTTTCATTAAGGATTTTACCACTAAGATAATATTGCGCCGCGGGCGTAATATAGAAGAGGAAATAGAAATGCGCAAAGGAAAATGAACGAAAATGGTTATAAAGCGCCAAATGTGCCCGAAGGCCACCATCTGATCCGTGATATGGCGGCGGACCAGCGTCCGCGAGAAAAGGCTCTGCGCCACGGTATCAAATCTCTGGGCAATGCCGAACTGCTTGCAATACTTTTCGGTACGGGACTCCGTGGCAAATCTGTGCTTCAACTCAGCGACGAGATACTTGCCGACAACGACAACCATATATCCAAGGTCGCCCGCTTGTCGATACGCGATTTCATGAACCGGTATAAGGGCATCGGCGAGGCCAAGGCGATATCGATACTTGCCGCGCTTGAACTCGGCAGCCGTTCCGTGGCCGACGCCGCGTCGCTCACAAATCCTACAATCAACAATTCCGATGCAGCCGTCGACGTGATGAAGCATCATTTCGCCAATCTGCCGCATGAGGAATTTTGGATAATGCTGCTTTCACAAGCCGGCAAGGTGCTGCGTGAGATATGTGTGTCGCGTGGCGGCATTAACCTCACGGCTGTCGATGTGAAAATAATCCTTAAGCATGCCATCGAGAATTATGCTACGTCGATGATATTGTTCCACAATCATCCGTCGGGTACACTTGTACCGTCAACGCAGGACGACAACCTGACCCGGCGAATATGCGCCGGCGCCAAGGCCATTGATGTCAGAGTCAATGACCACATCATCATCACCGACGGCGGATATTATTCTTATCACTCCAACGGCAGAATGCCCGACTGAAACGTTTAATTAATGCAAATACTATCCGGTTTTGTATGTTTTTAAACAATAATCGTCGGCGTTTATCAAAAAAATTGCTATATTTGCATACTTATTCATAAACACTTACTTAACACAATAACTAATATCATAAAGACTAAATGAAGCTGACCTTCAATATTGATTACCGCACCAACTGGGGCGAGTCATTATATCTCAGCGGCAACTGCGACGCCCTCGGCGCCGGAGAGTATGAAAAGGCGCTGAAGATGACTCCCGACGGAGCGGAGCATTGGACAGCCTCGATCGAGGTATCCGATGATACGACAGTGATAGATTATCACTATGAGGTGCGCAGCGACTGTAATGCCACAAAGTTTGAATGGGGTGCTCCTCATCACTTCAACCGTGGCCGCAGCGCACGTAAATACTGTATATACGACCACTGGCAGGATCAGCCCTTCGACAAGCCGTATTATTCGGCCGCATTTACCGACTGTATCTGCATGCGAGGAATACGCATGAAGGATGCCGCTCCCCGGCAGGGCTACCTTACAGTTCAGGTGTTCGCACCGATGGTAGCGCCTGACTGGCATCTTGCGATCGTTGGCTCAGCCGCTTCACTCGGTGCCTGGAATCCCGATAAAGCCGTCGTTATGTCGGATGCCGAGTATCCGCTATGGGGTGCAACTCTGCCCGCCAAAGACCTCAGTCCTGATACAGAATACAAATTCCTTATCATGGACAAGGACAACAAAGTTGTGGCATGGGAAGGTGGCAACAACCGTCAGATCGGCATACGCGCAACTGCCGATACTGCGACAATTATGTCGGGGATGCGCTTTATAAATCCCTTGTCGCCATGGAAAGGCGCCGGAACCGCGATACCTGTATTCTCGCTCCGGTCGGAAGAAGATTTCGGTGTCGGCGACTTCTACGATCTTGTCAAAATGATCGACTGGTGCTCGTCGACAGGTCAGACATTCTTGCAGCTTCTACCTATCAACGACACTACAATGACTCACACCTGGCAGGACTCATATCCGTATAATGCCAACTCGTGCTTCGCCCTGCATCCGATGTATCTTCGTCTTGAAGAGCTGGGCTCGCTTGCCGACAAGGAGCGCCGCGAGTATTACGATAACCTGCGTGTTGAACTCAATTCCTTGCCGCAGATCGACTATGAGCGAGTAAATCAGGCCAAGATTCAGTACTTCCACGAGATATTCGCTCAGGAAGGCGCACGTGTGGTTAAGTCGGCCGATTTCAAGGCCTTCGTTGCCAAAAACGAGCATTGGCTTATGCCTTATGCTGCTTTCTGTGTGCTTCGTGACAGATTCAATACCCCGGAATTTGCCGGATGGGGCGAATATGCCGTATATGACAAGGATAAAGTAGCGAAGTTTATTGCCGAAAATCCCGATGACATAAACTACGTAATGTATCTGCAATATCACCTCGACAAGCAGATGCGTCACGTGCATGAATATGCCAAGCAGAAAGGCATCGCTATCAAGGGAGATATTCCTATCGGTATTTCCCGCGACAGCGTTGATGCCTGGACCGATACACATCTCTTTTTCATGGACAGTCAGGCCGGCGCTCCGCCGGATGACTTCTCGGTCCTCGGTCAGAACTGGGGCTTCCCGACATACAACTGGGAAGAGATGGCGCGCGACGGATTCGCATGGTGGAAAGCACGCTTCCGCAAGATGAGCGAATATTTCGATGCTTACCGTATCGATCATATCCTCGGATTCTTCCGAATATGGCAGATTCCCATCGACGCTGTCCACGGCCTTCTCGGCATATTCCATCCTGCTCTGCCTTTCACCCCCGACGAGCTCCGCTACAACTACGACTTCTGGCTTGATGTCGACCTGCACACCACGCCATATATCATGGACAGCTTCCTGCACGACTTCTTCGGAGAATATACCGACGAGGCTCGCGAGCGCTTCATGTATCCGGTGAGCTACGGGCGATACAAGCTCAAGGATCCGTATTCCACCCAGCGCGCTGTCGCCGACTACTTCGCCACGCAGGAAAAAAACGACAAGAACACCCGTCTTTGTCAAGGGCTGCTTGGCCTTATCGATCAGGTGCTTTTCATAGAGGATCCCTATGAAAAAGGCAAGTATCATCCCCGCATCTCGGCACAGTTCACATACACATACCGCTCACTCAACGATTACGAGCGCTGGTGCTTCGACCGTCTGTACAATGACTTCTACTACCGCCGTCACAATGATTTTTGGTATGGCAAGGCTATGTGGAAGCTTCCACCGCTCATCAATGCGACCAACATGCTCACATGTGCCGAAGACCTCGGAATGATACCGGCCTGCGTGCCTGCCGTACTCAGTCAGCTTGAGATTCTTACGCTCGAAATCCAGCGTATGCCAAAAGATCCTGCAACACCGTTCGGCAACACATGGAACTATCCGTATTACAGCGTATGCACCACATCGACTCACGACATGGGCGGTATCCGCGCATGGTGGGAGGAAGATCGCGCCAAGACTGCCGACTTCTATCACAACGTGCTGCACGAAGGTGGTGAAGTCCCCTACTATGCCGAGCCTTGGATATGCGAGAAAATACTCGATCTACAGGTGAAATCGCCCTCGATGCTGTGCATCATTCCATTAGCCGACTGGCTGTCGATGGATGGCACCCTGAGGCGTGACAATCCGGCCGATGAGATAATCAACGTTCCCGCCAATCCACGACACTACTGGCGCTATCGCATGCATCTCACTCTTGATCAGCTTCGGATGGCCGAAGACTTCAATTCAAAGCTTACCGCCCTGATCAAGAATTCAGGCCGCTGAAAGTAACTACTGCTCTGCTATAATCTGAACTGCACACCAAAAGTTAGATACATAAAAACTTTTGGAGTGCAGTTCATTTTTGATGACATTGACCTTATGTATTACACCAACAACAGCCCCGACCGCACAGGCGCGGCCGGGGCTGTCTCGCAGAATTATATAACATTCAACCATAAAGGTATCGTGCCGAGGCTCTGTGGACTGTCACAGAGCCTTCATTGTGCGCGTTATTTATTTTTCCACCATTACTCTTGCCGAGGCAAACACATTAAGCTGCAATTCCTTGGCAAATTCATAAATGGCCTTTGCTGCCTTGATTGACACACCATTGCTATCAAGTAACGGTGAGTATGCCGCAATGGCACCAAAACCGGGCAGGACTGCGAGGATAGCACCGCCGAAGCTGTTTGCTGCGGGCAGTCCGGTTGTCATCATCCATGCACGACCTTCATGATGTACGCCACGTGCCATGGTTGTAACGACATTTGCGGCTATCTTTCCGTCGAGGACATCTTCTGCGGTTATCGGATTGCGGCCGTCGGCTGCGATGGTGGCGCCCATAGTTGCAAGCTGAGTGGTATCGAAAGTCAATGAGGCCAGGCGGGTGTACAAATCCACGGCAATACCGGCGTCATCATACAGATTGTATTCTGCAGCAGCTATCTTGTTGATTGTATCAGCCGAGGCGACATCCTTGCCGAGGCGTTCATAAAGCTTGTCGTCGAGAACCGGTTCGCTGCCGGTGAGGGCTACAATATTGTCGATCATGATGCTGTATTTGCCGTCTGAATCACCCTGTGGAGTTACGACACTGACCGCGCGGATTCCATGGGGGCTCAGAGGAATTTCGGGCTTTGCACCTTTCTGACACTTGCATGCGCATGTGCATACACCGGCTTTTTGGATAAGTTCTTCCGGCGTATTCTGGCTCAGGACGAGCACGTGTGTGGGCACGAGAGCGATTCTACCGAGAGGTGATTTGATTTTTGTATCACCTTTCTCGAATACTCGGCCGTCGGTAAGCACTATACTGACTGCAAATGATGTCGGATCTGCATCCGACATCAGTGAGTCAAGTTTGCCGTCGTTTACTTCTTTCTGAGATTTTTGATATGCATTGTCGAGTGCTTTTTGCACGTCGGCCGGTTTGATCTTTCTAACCATAGTAGTAATAAGTTTTTCTGTTTTCTATAAGCATAACAAAATTATGCTTTCAATGGTTGTGAAAGCGTGTTTTTTATTTGGCGCTTAAGTAAATTTGTGTTAAATTTGTGACAAAATACGCATTTGAATGAACAACAAATTATATACAATACTTGGGAAAGCGCTCATACTGCTTGTCTTATCTCATTTATCTTTTGTCGACAGTTATGCCGGTATATATAATTATGATGGAATCATAGCGAATCTAAATAAAAAATTGTCATCAGACTGCACTCCGGGCGACAGCATTACCATCTTGACTAATATCTTTGATATTCTGCAAGTTTCTGGTTCTCCGAAGGCTGATTCGATTGCCGAGCAGATATATCAGGTGGCCAGGCGCCATGAAAAGGAGCGCACAGCCCTTGAGATGCTGCGTCACCGTGCTAACTGCAATAATCGCAATCTTGACGTGCTTGATGAGCTGGATGCCCGGCTTGGTGAATTTGATGAAACGCCCGACTCAAGGCAGACCAAAACCTTTATCGCCTTTTCCCGCAACTACTATTACGCACATTATGCTGACGAGGAAACACGGCGCCGTCGTTTCGACGAGCAGTTGCAGAAGGTATCGGTGAATCCACCGACCAATCTGTATGAAAGCATTGAGTTGCTCCATGCCGTGTGCATGTATATATCTCTTGAATCGAAGGGAGAACTGCTTGTAGAATATATCGACCGCCTCGGCAAACTTGTCGATAGGTTGCCGCCCGACAATGTCGAGTTGCGGAGTGCTTATAATGTTCAGGCTGCGATCGCATTTTCACAAGCCGGAGAAACCCAGAAGGCTGTTGACGCCGACCTGCGGCTCATCGGAATAATGGATTCGCTGCGCAACTATTACTCATCCAACGGGCGCCCATACCGCTCGTATGGAGCCAACCGCTATATCGTATATACACGCTTGCTGAGCAACTGGGAAAAGCTACCTGAAGAGGATGTGCGCAAGTATTATGAGATGGCCCGTAAATTTGCGGCAGATGATCCCAGGGCGGCTGCCACTTATGCCAAAGCGCCGCTGCCCGATATTTACTATGCGATGGCTACAAAGGATTATGCCAAGGCCCGCGACCTGATACAGAGGCATATAGATGAGCCGTTGGTTAAAAACCGCCGCAGCCAGTTGCTGCGATATCTTATAATCGCATCGGAGGCTCTTGGTGACAAAGACTCATTACTGTATGCGTCCCGCGAATACAACCGCATGCTTGAGCAGTCGATCAACGACCGCATGCAGGAGCGATATAAGGAGCTTCAGATAATTTATGACTCGTATGAATTCAAGCAGGAATATGAGAAGTTGCGTACCGAGAAGAGCGAGAATGAAAGCCGGATGCAACGCAATATTATCATAATAGTGTTGGCGGCCCTGATAATATTGCTGATTCTTGTATTCTTCCTTGTGAAGCAATACCGTCATTCGCGTAAACTGGCTGCTACATTAAAAATAGCCAATGATTCGCTGAAGACCGAACGCGACACACTGCGGGCATCGCAGGCGGCACTTACCAAGGCCCGTGACGCGGCATTGCTGTCCAACCAGTTTACAACCGATTATATCAAGAACATGAGCAACGAGGTGACGGTGCCGCTCAATGCAATCGTGGAGTATTCGCGCCTTATAGTCGACTGCACGGATTCCAATGATAGGCCGTATCTTGAGCGTTATGCCGAACAGGTTGAGTCAAATTGTGCATTCCTTACCGCGATTGTGAATGATGTCCTCCATCTGTCGGAAATCGAAAGCGAACAAGTGAGTCTGCGTCGCGAACTTGTCGACCTGCGCCACGTGGCTGAAATATCGGTAGAGGCCATCAGGTCTATGGTGCCTAAGAGTGTGGAGATCGTGTTAGATTCCGAATCCTCAAATCCCGACACATATACCGATCCCCGCCGTGTGCAGCAGATACTCATCAACGTGCTCAGCAATGCGGCCAAGTATACGCGTCAGGGCCGTATATTTCTCGAATGTCATATTGTGGATGGCGGCAAGTCGGTAGCCATTGCTGTGTCGGATACAGGCCCCGGTATTCCGGCAGAAGAGAAGGAGCGCATATTCGAGCGTTTTGTAAAACTCGACAAGAACGCTACGGGCATAGGCCTCGGGCTGCCTATCTCGCGCCTGCTGGCCCGCATGCTTGGCGGCGACCTGGTGCTTGATACCACCTATACCCATGGCGCGCGATTCATACTTACGCTGCCTTATGTGATAAAATGATGTCAGAATGTGACGTGTACGGCGATGCGTAATCCCGAGCGGTCGATTTTATACGGCACATTGCGATAATTAAGACGCCACACATAATCGACTCGCAACACCTTGAATATGTTCTCAATCCCGACCGATGCCTCCATATAGGGGCCTCGGTCGAGTTTTGTAATGCCTGTTCCGTCGGGGAAGCGTAGCAGGTCGTCATGCAGAGCGGGGTTGCATCTGTCGGCAAGGGTACCCCAATATCCGCGGAAGGCAAATACTTCGCGCAGTTTCAGGTTCCTGACATAAGGGATAAAGTTGAGGAGCGCCCCGTTGGCCCAGTATGTGAAGTCCCACGAGGCGAAGGTCGTGGTCAGGAATTCCATAGGATTCATGAGTGTATAACTGCGAGGCTCTATTATATACGACAGGTTGACATTAGGAGTAAAGATGCTCAGGAAGGGCGATGAACTCCATACATGGCCGGCGCCGATGTAGGTGTCGAGGTACCCGAAGGCCGAGAACCACCAGCGCTTGGCTACGTCGAGCTCTGTCTTGTTTACACTGTATCTTGTGCCGAGAAAGCCTTTGGGCGCTAAGGTATGCATGAGGGTGATGGCCGGTGCGTCGAGGTTTACCGGTATACGGTATGTACGTGTTTGAAAGAATTTTTCGCCCGGCGCATACCTGAGTGTGAGTTCGACGTTATTCTCAGTAAAGTGCCCTACCGCCTCGCCGGCTGTGGTGACGAGCGGCATTGTCGGCGCTGCTTGCCGCCAGGTGTTGGCTACAGCGAGATTGACTGTAAAGTTGGACCGGGTCTCGTAGTTGAAGGCGAGCTTGTTCTGCCGGCGATATACCGCGCGATCGTCGCTCATACGCTTTAGTGACAGGACAATGTTATCAGGCGAGGTGAACATATAGTTCTGCCCGGGACGCTCGAAATCGTATGATGAGTTGAAGCGTATCGACTGAACCGGAAACTCGCGCGAATGATTTTCTTTGTCGATAAACGAGTATTCAGCCTCGGCACTGTATTTCCAACGGTGGTCTTTGAAGCCGTATGCTGTATAGAAGCGTCCGAACCATCGTGGCGACAGAGCGGCGGTAGTCATACCCCCTGCTCTGAGGCGAACGCGTTCGAGCGAATTGAAGCTGAGGACAGAGTTTACCGGGCCGAAGTCAAAGTAGCTGGGATTGCCGGTGGCGACGTATCCCGAGAATGCGACCTTGAGGACCTTCTCGCCCCAGTAATACAGGGGTACCGACCGTAATTTGCGCATCAGCTCGGCTACGCTGCCCTCGCCTCTGGCAATACGGCTCATGCGCGCCTTGTTCCAATATTCGTCGTCGCGCGAGGCTGCTCCCTCGACCTGTACAACCTTGCCGTCGCCACGGAACACTTCATCGTCAATCTGTCCGAATGAGTGAGCGGCATAGTTGGTGCTACGGTTGGCATACAGACCAGTTGCCTTGCCCAGAATGCTGAATTCTATGGTGAGAATGTCGGATGTCTTCAGGCGCGAGCCGTCGGGTGCGCGCTCATACGATTGACTGATATAGAGGTTGTCGACAAAATTGAGGTTGATCTCGCGCGGCAGGTGCATCTCCACTTTGCGGATAAACATTGTGGAGTCGTTCTCGGGAACATATACGTGGCCCATGAAGCCGAATGAGGCATGATTGTGGGGATAGAATGACAGCACTATGCATCGCTCGCCTGCCACCTCGACGGTGTCGGTAAGATAAAATTTATAGAAATCGGGGGCGATTCGGCTCAGGGGGCTTACGAAGCGGTTTTGCAGCAGCGTGATATCGTTCTGATACAGGTCGATCTCACGCATTATATCCTCCATGAAAGTGCGCATTGAAGCCTGGTCCACGATTTCGTCGATGCCGGCCGAGCGTATGCCGTTGACAATCTCGCGCTGCGCGCCCGGTTCACGTCGGAAGTTCTCGCGCGAGGCTTTTTCCTTGATCATAAGGCTCAGGTAAGGTTTGCCCGACACCTCCGAGGTGTCGACATGTTCGGCCAAAAATGGGAACCGGCTCATCATGGCATTGTGGTCCTCGACTGTGAAGTCATTAAGCCCGAGGACTATGCGTTCATACTTGTCGTAGGCATAATAGTCGTTGCGCAGCGGGTCGGTCATCGGCGCGCGTTCCTTGAGCCTTTTTGCGAACTCCACCGCCGGGTTGTTTTTCTTTGAATATTTACCCTTGTGCACCACAACCTCGCGGAGCTCGGTAGTGGACGGCGACATGTATACGGCATATATATTGACGCGACCACGTTTTATGGGCAGAATCTTCTTGTCATAGCCGAGGCATGTCACCTGTAATGCCCGGGTATTCACCGGTACCGAGATTTCAAATATACCGTCGGCACCGGCTACGCATCCGCGGTCGCTGCCGGCTGCCATCACCGAGGCATAAGGCAGTGGCTCGTCGCTGATGGAGTCGCGCACGATGCCGCGCACAAAATATGTGTCGGCTCGGCCCATAATGCAGCCGGCCATAATAAAAAACAGGGCAAGTATCGCGCGAGTATGCCGGGAAGGATGTATATTTGCAGAGAAATTCAAATTCACTGATATGGCAAAAGAGATTGAACGAAAATATTTGGTGACCGATGACAGTTATCGCAGCCTTGCTGCCTCGCGGGCCGAAATATCGCAAGGCTATATCTCGGCCGACCCTGACCACACGGTGCGTGTACGTATAAGGGACAGCCGCGGCTTTATCACCGTAAAGACACGCAATATCGGTGCCGTGCGCAATGAGTGGGAATATGAGATACCTCTTGCCGACTCCCGCGCGATGCTTGCCGCAGCATGCAGCTCGGTACTGTCCAAGACCCGCTATATCGTGCCGGCTACCGACGGCCTGCGATGGGAGGTCGACGAGTTTCACGGCTGTCTCGACGGCCTGGTGGTGGCCGAGATCGAATTGCCACGCGAGGATTATCCTGTTGACAGCCCGGCATTCATCGGCCGCGAGGTGACAGGCGATCCCCGCTACTATAATTCTAATCTCGCCGCTCAAGTCTGACGACGTTTTCCACGTGGTGGGTATGCGGGAACATATCCACAGGCTGTACTGCTACTACACGGTACCGACTGTCGAGCAGGGCCAGGTCGCGGGCCTGAGTAGCCGGGTTGCAGCTCACGTACACTATGCGTAGGGGAGCCGCGGCCAATATCACATCAACCACATCGGTGTGCATGCCGGCGCGTGGCGGGTCGACGATCATCACGTCGGGCCGGCCATTGCTCTCGATAAAGGCGGCATTGAGCACGTCTTTCATGTCGCCGGCATAGAACACCGTGTTCGTGATGCCGTTAACGGACGAGTTGATGCGGGCATCTTCAATAGCTTCGGGTACATATTCGATGCCTACAACCCTGCGGGCCCTGCGGCTGATAAAATTAGCGATAGTGCCCGTACCGGTATACAGGTCATACACCAGCTCGTCGCCGGTGAGGCCTGCAAAGTCGCGCACTACCTTATATAGCTTGTAGGCCTGCCGAGAGTTGGTCTGATAAAACGATTTGGGGCCTATACGGAATCTGAGCCCCTCCATCTCCTCCTCGATATACGGACGCCCGGAGTGGAGCAGTACCTCCTGATCGGTGATGGTGTCATTGACCTTGAGATTGATGACATACATCAGCGAGGTGATGTCGGGGAACTCGCCGCGAATAGCGTCCATCACCTCACGGACGGCCTGCGGGTTGTCCTCGCCGAAACTCATCACAGCCATCGACTCGCCGGTGGATGCCATACGCACCATCAGCGTGCGGAGCAGCCCCTGCTGGACACGCAGGTCGTAGAAACTCAACCCGCGGTCGATGCCATAGTCCCTGACAAAGTTGCGCAGACGATTGCCGAACTCGCCCTGCAGGTGGCAGCGGTCGATGTCGAGCACCTTGTCGAATGCTCCGGGGATGTGAAAGCCGGCGCCGTCGCGGTCGTTGAATTCCTCGCCCGAGGCCATCTGCTCGGGAGTGAGCCAGCGTCTGTTGGAGAAGGTATATTCCATCTTGTTGCGATACTCCCATATTGGATCCGAACCTTTTATTGGTGATATTTCGGGCAGTTCCACCTTGGCGATGCGTGTGAGGGCGTCTACGACCTGACGCTGTTTGCAACGGAGCTGTACCTCGTAGGGCAGATGCTGCCATCGACAGCCGCCGCACATCCCGAAGTAGGGGCAGCGGGGAGCGATGCGCACGTCACCGGGCTCCACGAGTCGGGTGATACGCCCCTCGGCATAAGATTTACGTTTCTTAGTGACCTGAATGTCCACTACATCGCCCGGGGCGCCATAGGGCACAAACACCACCATATCGTCGACGCGTGCCAGGGCATTGCCCTCGGCGGCGACGTCGCTTATCGTGATCCCCTCGAGCAGGGGATAGGGTTTACGTTTTCTTGACACTTCTTATCAGTTTGAAATTTGGTGCAAAATTAACCAAAATCCATGAGTTAAAAAAGTAGACAGTCATATACGTCTCTCTTTCGGCCAAATTCTTGTCCTAATTGAAAAAATTAACTATCTTTGCAATGTCCGGAAGAGAAATTCCGGCTATTGAAAAGCGCTGCTTTCTTTCTCAGATAGGGAAATCGCCAATTTTACTGACAAGAGAAGAAGGATGTAAAGCGCTCCACTGTTTGTCGTACCTCGCTGCGGCCATTAGCCGTATATGGATACCTGATCAGCGGAGCTTTTATTCTATCTTGTTCAGTCTTGTCGGGCGTTTGGCGATGCCTCCTATCTCTGATAAGTGGAATTGGCTCCGCTTTTACATTGTGTTTAATCTGATAATATGGACAGGTATATGATTACATTGGCGTTTGTCGGCTTGCCGTTGTGGTGTGCCTTGTGGGCTTGCTGTTTTAAAGTGAAACTGTGAATTTGGCTTCGAGTGAGTTGCCTGCCTTGGTGTGGGTCGCCAAAAACGACAGTCCCAGTGCGGCCGATGCTGTGACTTCGCGGTGATAGCCGATGTTAAGTCCGACGGTGTCATTGCTGCCGGACAGACGGTCGAAGCGGTGCAGACAGTCACTGATAATGGCATCGGATAGTGATTTAAAGCCGATGATATCGGTGTCGATGTTGCGCTGCATGCAGTATGACACGCCGGCGGATATAAGCGAACGATGTGCTTTATAGAGCAAAGCGGGACGCAAACCGAGCGACCAGGCATTATAGCCGAGACGTCGCTCGGGCGAGAGATACTCGAAGCTATTGTGCTTATACTCCGCGTTGGCGGTAAAGGAAAGAGTGATTTTTCGAAGATGTCTTACGCCTGCTGTACGGACACCGATAGTTCTTCCGTCGGCACTGAACATGTCGAGGGCCGTGATAACTGGGTATACGCCGGCCGATGCGTCGCCGAAGATGTTTTCGGTACCTTTGCGTCGCCACAGGTCGGTGTATATTGCGGCCGACACACAGTCTCCGCATGTACCGCTGCGATAGCCGGCTGAGAACCGTGCGGTTTCATGCCTGATATGCGACAAAGGCAGGCTGTTCAGATCCTTGAGCAGATAATCGATGTTCATTACAGACACTTCCGCCGCGCCGATAACCCCGGCTCTGTTGGCGGGAAGAAGGTCGATCGACAGAGTATAGCGGTCGCCGCTGTAGTGGGTATTCTTGCCGAGTGAATTGAATCGGTTGTAGGCCATACCGAGGCCGGTGAGATGATACACGACCGGCTCGCCGAGTTCGCTCATGAACATTATAGAACTCGATTGCTTGTATTTACGGTATGCTGCTGATGCTGCCAGGATATAAGTGCCACCGACATGATAGCCTGCGCCGGCCTTGAGATCGAGAGTTCCTGATACGTTGCGTTGTCGCGGGTCGCGGCTGCGGTAGGACAGCGCTGCGATATAGTTCATCGAGGCTCCCCAGTCGAGACGACTGCCGCGGTGTGAGTATCCGCCGCCGAAGCTGTAGTTTTCGATCTTCATACGACCGCCTACTGTATCGGCCAAAGCATAGGGAAAGGTGACATCGTAGTCTGCGGATTCGATTATGCCGTCGGAGCGGCGATAGCCGTTACTGTAGGCGGCATCACCCCATATAGCGGCGCTGAGGTTTCCGAGCGGCATAAATGTGGAAGCATCGAAGAATCCCTTGCGTATCAGCATGTCGCCGATCCATCCTGCTTCGAGGCTGCTGAGACGCTCATGATGGCTGTATGCCGTAAGTGCCGGATTGGACAATGGCATCTGACTGCAATAGTTGTATGGCAGTGAATATTCGTATAATCTGTCGATGGGCGACAGAGCGGAAGCATCCCGCGCGCTTGTTGTAAGTAGAGCAAGCGCCGGGATGATAAATTTGAGGCTGTTGGTCGGGAGTTTCACTTGGCTGGTGTTATTCCGTCGATCGTTATTTGCGAGGCCTTTGTGCCGTTGAGGTCGACAGCAGCCGACTGTAACTCTATCTCAGAGGCTGTCACGTTGCCATTGAAATCGTCGGTGGAATTGTTGGTATCTTTGAGGATGATGCGGCCATCGTCGGCTGTGGTGAGATACTTGCGGCGCACAGAGTGGAAGTATCGGTCCGGATCCATGTCGATCTGTCCGCAGGATGTCCATCCCATATCAAGACGGGGTGAGGTAACTGTCCATACAAACATCTGAGCGACCGACAGGTTAACCATGTCGACTACCCATTCATTTGGCATCATATAGCAGTCGCCGGGAATTTCAAATACACCTGCGGGGACGGATAATTTATAAGTGTAGGAGTAGGCTTTTTCCGACAGATAACGGTCGATATCGTAATCAGCCGGGATACGTGCGATGCCGTAGCTCTTGTAGCCGCGGTTGTGGAGGGCAAACATCGTGTTTGAGCTGCAATACCATTTGTCAAGGTTCTTTACGCCGGGGTTGTCGATGTCGGTGAATGCAGGATTCATCGATTCGTCATACCACTCAAAATCGGCATGTGACAGGTCGATGGAATTCTCATTGATTTCTTTGTGATTCATGCCGTTGTCAGCTATGAGAAGCGACTTGCCTGGCTCCACCGGATAGTCCTTGCCGCTGCCGGGAACAACATATACTGCGTCGACGGCCACTGCCTCATCCTTGATGTCGGGCGAATATTCAAATTTCTGCACGCTCATGAACGTTGTCTCAAAGATGGCTATGCCGTCGGCATATATGACGTGGTCGGTGTTGTTATAGAGCTTTACGTAGTTGTCGGCCGAATACTGATAAGCAGAGCCTGTCAGACAGCCTGCAAAGTAAATTTCCTCTATGATGAGATCATCGGTGGCAAGATTTACAAAAGCCTCAAGAGCAACCGATGTCCCTTCTTTTACTGTTATAGAACGCCTGGAGGCGCGGACCTCGGCATCAATTCCGTCGTGAAGGCTGGCAGTTGCTGTGTATGAGAGGTCGTAAAGACCGGGAAGAAGCGAAATCGATGCAGCATCAGTGAAGCTTTCACTTTGCTGAGTCGTGATGTTATTGAATGTATATTTCTCGTCGCTTACTGTTGTGATGCCATCCGGAAGGGTCACGCTTACCTTTACCGATACTTTTTCGGGCTCGGCGGGTTTCGGGGGATTGACGGGATCTGGCTCGTCCTTGTCGGAGCATGATGTGCAGGTGATCATGCAGGCTGTGGCTATTGTCAGGAGTGCGAATCTGAATTGTTGTTTCATCATTTTACATGTTATGATTTAGATTGTGAAATTGAGTTCCATACCGAAATATAGTCCGGAACTGCGGCGTACGAGCAGTCCGTTTGACGTATAGTCGGGCAGGCAGTCGAGTATCCGGTTTACAAAAAGCGCAATACGCATGTAGCGGCCAATTTCTTTTGTAGCTTTGAGGTTGACATACATGGCCAGCGGAACCGTGAGCTTCTGAGATGAGGTATTCTGCTTGCTGAGAAATCTCAGCAGAGGCTCTGCCGCGACGGCTTCTTCGGTGTACGGATGCTCCTTGCCGTCGCGAACATCGATATATGCCGACGGAGTGTGGTTGTCGGGCAGTTCTTCGGTGGATGTGCGCCACATACATTCAACCGTGGTTGAAAAGATCAGCCCAAGACGGCTTATCTGGGTGTCGAACATAAAATTGGTGTTAAACTGTTCGTTGACACGCCCTTCGTCCGTATCGTATATTCCCACAAACCGATCGCTCACGGCTGTGCCGCTCACTACATCGCCCACCGGCCGCTGCAGACGCATGGAATTGGAATATGTGGACCGGAACCATGCGCCTGTAATGGTAAGTGCTGTGGCAATCGGACGCCAGCGTGCGGTGTTTATCTGAAATTCCACGCCCTGCTTGTCGATACGGGAGCCGTTTGTCACCTTGCTGTATCCTCCGAGTATATTCCGGTCTTCATAGGGCAGTGACCCGAGATCAGGCGGTCCTTGCAATACAGTTCCGTCGATCGCCGAAGCATCATATCTTCTATATTGATATGGCCGGTAGACATATTCATAACGGTATCCCGAACGCAGATGCTCGTTGAAATAAGTTACCGAAAGCCTGTTTGTGCCGACGGAGGCGCCCAGACGCACTTCCCACTTTTTGTTTCGCGCAGGCTTCAGTTCGTGATTCGTCGGATCGTTGATATATGTGCTCAGATTCACACGACTGTGTTCCATAGGATTGTTCACGTCGTAATAATTCAGTTGTACAAAGTCGACGTATGCAGCCTGCGGATACAGGTAATCAACAGTTGGCATGCGGGTGCTGATACCCCACCCTATGGCAATCAAGGGCTTTAACTGCCCCGCAAGGGGCAGATCCCATACTGCATTGAGGCGGGGATCCAGATAAGGCTTGCCCGAAAGCAGATACCTGCTGTCGAGATGCGCGAGCATCACTGCCCGCATACCGGCTTGCAGCCGCAACCGCCCGGCAAGTCCGGACAGGCGTATATCGTCTTCGACAAAAAATGAAAGATTGTGTATTGCCGGAATCTGCGAGTAATCGCGTGGACGTGCCGTCCATGCCGCGGACAGCGGGTGCTCGATATCATATACCTGCCCGTGGCCGTAATTCTTGGCCATGTTCCATTCTCCCCCCGCCATATAATCATGCCTTATGAAATCATGCGAGACATTTCCGGAAGCCTTAAATTTTAAAAAGGCTGATAAGGGACGGCCATCTGCAAGATAGTCGGCCACATACTCATCCAGGATATATCGTCCGTCGTGGACGCCTTCCTCCATTGAGGTCGGTGCGACCGTGGCGCGGCCCGGGGCAACCTGCCGTAGTCTATGTAGCCTGTCGGACTGATATGTGAGCGAGCCGATCAGAGATATAGCGTTTATGGCTTTGAGAAAGGGCAATAACAGACGATAGTCGGCAGTGATGCCCATACTGTTGTAACTGGCTCGATACTCGTCGATCTTGTGATTGGATATATCCGGATCGATTTTTGACTTGTCTGTCGAGCCTGTGTAGTCGACAGACAGGTTGAGTGTCGATATTGTCGGACCGTCCGACCACCGCATCTGAGACCTCACGGATGCATTGATACGGGTATAGTTGTTCAGATTGTCGCGAGGATCGGCTTTTGAGTCAAGCCAGCCGATATCAGCATTGACAATAGTGTTGTCGACAGCGAAGCCTTTGCCGGCAAAAAACAGTTTGGAGTATTCATCGGCCTTGAATCGTGCGGTGAACGGTATGGCACGGCGCGTACGCCTGATATTCACCATACCCGATGAGAAATTGCCGTACTCAACCGGTGCTATGCCGCGGACAATCTCGACGCTCTCGATATTGTCGGTGGCGATGGAGCGCATGTCCACACCACGATTGGTGGAGTTAAGGCTCGAAGAACCGTTTGCGTTACCGACCATCTGCATATTCGCATCAGTCGAAACCGGAGCGCCGTCTATCACAAATAGTGTTCCGAGAGAACTTATATCGTAATCGGCATTTCGGACCGATGTGCCGAGAGCGCCGATCGTTCCTGTTTCACGCAGATTTATCGAATTGACCGATGTCATGTCGGGAGTCTTCGACATTCCGCCGGGCAAGAGGGCCATGAGGTCGGCAAACGATGTCGGCTGCAGGTGACGCATTGCCTCGCGGCCGATACGCGAGGTGGATGTAGCGCCTGCGGGCTGGATGGCGGTGACTGTGACCTCGTGCAGCGTGTCGGTCACGGCGGTGGAGAGTGCTGATGCCGCGAGGCAGCCGCAAGCGATGGACAGGATTGTGAGGATGTAGCGTTTCACTATGTCAGTCGGATTTTGCGACTGCAAAGTTACGCCCGGCAGCCGGCCTCCGCAATACCCTGAAAAAGTGAAATATCGCTACGCCATATTTAGGTTTCTACTTAGAATAAGGTAGCTTATATAAGGTAGATCAGGGATTGTAAAGGTCGGTATTGTAGAAGTCCATGATGTCGCCGGTCATAGCAATGTATGCAGCTGCCGGTGACACAGGGTCGAGGGCCACCGCCTCGTTGAAGTCGGTGATGGCAGCTGCTCTTTGGCCGAGACGCCAATAGAGTTTGCCGCGGCGATAGTGAAGGTCGGCTGTGGGACCGGCCTGCTCAATCATTGCCGTGAGGGCGTCAATTTGTTTTTTTATATCGTCCATACGCTTTTTTTTATTACTTTTGCGTTATCATTACATAATTACAAAGATATAACTTACGTGTGACATGCGCAAACTAATCCTGACATTAATAACACTGGCCGCCGCCATGGGGTTGAACGCCCAGGACCCCACGTCCACCTCGTATTCCATGACCCAGTGCGAGGGCTCGCTCACCCCCTATCCCGCCGAGGTGAATCCGGCGGTATTTCCCGACTCGCTGAGGCCTGTATTCATCAATCATGTGGGGCGTCACGGCTCGCGCTATCCGGCTTCGTCGGCCAACTGCCTGAAGTTGCAGCGACTCCTTCAACGCGCCGACTCGCTGGGCACCATCACTCCGGTGGGACGCCAGTTGGCCCGGCTTAATGACCTGGTGATAGCTCGTAGCGACCGCCAGTGGGGCGCGCTCGACTCGCTGGGTATGGCCGAACAGCGGTCGATCGCCACGCGCATGTTCTATAATTTCGGCGAGATATTTTCCGACGGGGCCACGGTGACGGCTCTGTCATCTTACTCGCCGCGTTCGATGATGAGCATGTATAGCTTTGTGCACCAGCTCGACCGTATGGACAACCGCATCAACTTCGTCACCTCGACGGGGCGCGTGAATTCGGGCCAGATGCGGCCGTTTGACGTCAGCAAGGAATATCTTGATTTTCGCAAAGAGAATGTGTGGAAGCCGGCTTACGATGAATATTTCAATAAGTTCTGTCCTACGACGGCTATCCGCCGGGCTGTGGGCGAGCGTTTTCCCTTCGCTTCGGCCGACGAGGAACTCGATTATGCCATTACGGAGTATTATGTTATTGCCGGCTGCCGCTGCATGGGCATCGACCCGAATGCATCGCGCTTCTTTAGCAGGGAGGAATACAATGCGCTGTGGTCGTGCTTTAACCTGCGGCAGTATCTCCAGCGCACGGCAAGCACGGTGTCGACCGTACCGGCAGATATCGCCTCGGAACTGGTGCAGGATCTTATCAGCACTACCGAGAGCTTTATCAACGGCACGAGTCCGTCGGTTGCATGCCTGCGATTCGGCCACGCCGAGACTCTGATGCCGCTGCTGTCGCTCATGCGCCTGAAAGGCTGCTATTATGTGACGAATTACTTTGACACGGTTGCCCTTCACTGGCGTGATTTTGATGTGGTGCCGATGGCTGCCAATATGCAGATGATCCTCTTCCGCAGCACGACGGGGCGGTATTACATTCGCGTCGATGTCAATGAGAAACCGGTACCTCTCCAGCCCAATTCCACTGAGCTATATACCCCATGGGGAGTGGCTCGCGACTATCTGACCCGTATACTGCCTCTCACGGTTCAGTAAACCGGTATATTATACAGCAAAGGCCCCGACAGAATCGCTCGCCGGGGCCTTTGCTGTAATATGCAGTATGGAGTTTATTTGAACAGATATTGCGACGAGATGGATTCGTGGCAGTGGACGCGGCGGATGGTGTCGGCAAAGAGGCGGGCTACCGTCAGCACGGTTACCTTCTTTGAACCGCCGAAGTAAGGAATCGAATTGGTGAATATCATCTCGACAAGGCCTGAGTCGTCAACGCGTTGAGTGGCGGGGTCACTCATGATGGCGTGTGTGGCAAGGGCGCGAACGCTCTTGGCTCCGTTTTCAAGCATCAGATCGGCTGCCTTGGTGATAGTACCTGCGGTGTCGACCATGTCGTCGACAAGAATCACATTCTTGTCCTTCACATCGCCGATGACAGTCATGGTGGCCACGACATTTGCCTTGGCACGCTGCTTGTGGCACAGCACCAGAGGCACCTGCAGATATTTGGCGTATGAATTGGCACGCTTGGCACCGCCGACATCAGGAGTGGCGATTACGAGATCCTCAAGATTGAGGCTCTGGATGTAGGGAATGAATACCGATGAAGCATACAGGTGATCGACCGGCACGTTGAAGAAGCCCTGAATCTGATCGGCGTGGAGATCCATAGTGATCACGCGGTCGACGCCGGCCGCAGTAAGCAGGTCGGATACCAGTTTGGCGGCGATGGACACACGGGGCTTGTCCTTTCGGTCCTGACGGGCCCAGCCGAAGTAAGGAATCACGGCGATCGTAGTTTTGGCCGAGGCACGCTTTGCAGCGTCGATCATCAGGAGCAGCTCCATAAGATTGTCGCTGTTGGGGAAGGTGCTCTGTACGAGGTAGACCTCGCAACCGCGTACCGATTCTTCAAATGACACCTCGAACTCGCCGTCGGCGAAGTGCTGGATGTTCATCTTTCCGAGTTCTACACCAAGGTCTTTGCAAATTTCTTCGGCCATGTAGCGCGACTTAGTGCCGGAGAAAATTTTGAAAGGGGGTAATGAGGAATCCATAATATTGGGGATTTTAAGGGGATTTACTTGATTTTTGTAGTCCGGATCTTCCATATCACTGCTCCGTGGGAGGGAATATGGGTTGCAAATGGCGTTGTATCGCTTATCGTCTTTACTGATTCTTGTCCGGTGAGCAGCTCGGTAGCCACGACATTGCCGCGGCGCAGGTCAAGGTAATCGAAGGCATGTGCGGGTATGTTGATCTCCACATTTGCCTCTTCGTCCGAGAAGTTTACGGTAATTACGAGCAGTTCGTCGCCGTCGGCACGCAGGAAAGCAAAATGGCGGTGAGGATTCAGTCGCGGGTTCTCGTAATTGACATACATCAGGTCGAAAAACTTGCCCTCGCGTATGGCTCTTTCGGTGTTGCATAGGGTAAGGATGCGTCGGTACATGCTGCGCAGCCACTGCTCCTTGTCGGACAGCTGTCCGTCGCACCGGCCGTGGTTGAGCCATCGGCGCAGCGTGGGGATACTCCAGTAATCAAATATTGTAGTACGTCCGTCATGGCCGCTGTAGCCCTCGGCATCGGCCGCCGGTTCTCCGAGTTCCTGACCCGCGTAGATCATGAACGGACCGGTGGAGATCATGGCGCTTACCACGAGCGACGGAATCACCCTTGCGGCGTCGCCTGCATACTGTATGGATGCGAAGCGTTGCTCATCATGATTCTCAAGGAAATTGAGCATGTGGGGAGCAATGCCGTCGACTGTTTGCCAGCATGATGTGAGTGTGGCGGCCGAGTGATTGGCCGTTTCGATGGCCCTGAGCGAGTCGTAAAGATTCACCTTGTCATAAAGGTAATCGAAGCCGGCTGTATATATGAATTTGCGGTATAGCCCTACGTCGTAAATCTCCGCGATAAAGATTATGTCGGGATTCACCTCTCTGACCTGCGGGATGGCCCATCGCCAGAAGTCGACCGGCACCATGTGGGCCATGTCGCAGCGGAATCCGTCGACACTCTTCGCAGCCCAGTAGCGCAGGATATTCAGCATCTTAAGCCATGTGGGCGGTATGGGATCGTAGTGGCGCGAGTGATCACCGTAGTCGTAGCCGTAGTTAAGCTTTATGGTGTCGTACCAGTTGTTCTTGCCGGGAAATGCCGTGAAGCAATCGTCGCCCGAAGCCTTGGCCGGGAATTCGATGTATGCGTCCTTACTGTAGCCGAGATCTACTCCTATCGGCGCGAACTGCTGCCGGGTGATATAGTAGAAATTGTTGGTCGGAGAGAAGAACATCTCGCGGTTATCGCCATGGCCGAGGTCCTCGACTCCGGCGGGCAGATGGTCGGAAGCGTATTCGCGGGCGACGTGATTGGGGACGAAGTCCATTATCACCTTGAGGCCTGCGCGGTGAGTGCGTGCGACAAGCTTCTCGAATTCGTCAATACGCCTGTCGACGTCAACGGCCAGGTCGGGGTCGATGTCATAATAGTCGGTGATGGCGTACGGGCTGCCGGCTTTACCTTTGATAACATGCGGATTATGGCGTGGAATGCCGTACTTGGTATAGTCGGGTGTATGAGCGTGCTCGATTACACCGGTATACCATACATGTGTGGCACCGAGCTCGCGTATCTGCTTTAAAACAGTGGAAGTAATATGGTTGAGCTTACCGGAGCCGTTCTGTTCGATTGTGCCGTCTGGTACAAGATCAGAGGTATAGTTGGTGAAGAGGCGTGGCAAAAGCTGGTATATTACCGGTTTGAGCTCGTCGGTCTTTTCCATTGCAGTTACTTAATAGGCAGGGGATTTTGCCACAGCCCGGCATCGCGAAGGGCTTTGCGGGTGTGGACATATCCGCTCATATAGACATTGTTAATATATCGCAGGTCGAAAGGCCCGTAATGGGTAATCTCGAGCGGTGCGATATTCAGATCGCAGAGAGCCATGTCGTCGCGCTGGTTGGCCTTGGCCCACAGATTATAAGTGCGCATGGCTACCGACAGGAATGAATCGGCACGTTTTTTCTGCGTCAGAGGGCTTACATTTACGCCAATCAGATAATCGCATTTGTCGCGTATGATCCATGCCGGATGATTACGCAGCACACCGCCGTCGACATATTCCTTATCATTAATAATGACCGGCGGGAAAGTGATGGGTATGGAACATGATGCAAGCACACGCTCGGCTATCGGGCCTGTATGAAATTCCTCCGATATGCCGTCGGTAAAGTTTGTCACACCGATGTAAACAGGTATGGGCAGATCCTCGAGATTCTTATATTCGCCGAGATTACTTTCAAGAAATTTCTTGAAAGGCTGCATCGAGAACAGTCCGCCGCTGTGAGGACGAAAGTCGACCAACTTCTTAAAGCTCTTTTTTGAAAATATATCAAGAAATTGCTTGGGCCCTATCCATGCGGCATATAGAGCAGCCACTATGCTGCCGGCACTAACGCCCGCAATGATGTCGGGCTTGTGACCTGCCTCCTCAATGGCGGCAAGCGCTCCGGCATGAGCAACTCCTCGGGCTCCGCCACCCGACATAGCTATTCCCAGGCGTATTCGGCCTGATTCAGCTGCGGATGACTTCGTTTCTTTTTCCATATCCATCGACTGGCTTTTTGTGAGTACAAAGGTAGCAAAAATGTGTCGCCTGCGCAAAAATTATCATCTATCTTTTGGCCACGACGCAACTTTTTTATTCTTTGCATTGTGGTTAAGCTCCTTTTTCGTAACTTTGCACGTTAAATAAGTCATTATTCATATTTATAAGCGATGAAAGAATTAGCAACGGTATACAATCCCGCTGAAGTCGAAGATAAATGGTACGGCTACTGGATGGAGCACAAACTGTTCCGCTCGGTACCCGACGCTCGCCAACCATATACTATTGTCATTCCGCCCCCAAATGTGACAGGTGTCCTTCACATGGGCCACATGCTCAACAATACTATACAGGATATACTTGTGCGCCGCGCACGTATGCTTGGCATGAATGCGCTTTGGGTCCCCGGAACTGACCATGCCTCGATTTCAACCGAAACTAAGGTCATCGCCAAGCTCGCCTCGGAAGGCATTAAAAAGACCGACCTTACCCGTGAGCAATTCCTCGAACATGCCTGGAAGTGGACACGTAAGCATGGCGGCATCATTCTCACCCAGCTGCGCAAACTCGGTGCCTCGTGCGACTGGGACCGCACGGCTTTCACCATGGACGAGGCCCGCAGCCGTGCTGTTGTGAAAGTGTTCTGCGACCTGTACGACAAGGGCCTCATTTACCGCGGCCTCCGTATGGTGAACTGGGATCCTGTTAACCTTACCGCCATCAGTGATGACGAGGTATTCTTCGAGCAGGAGCAGTCCAAACTCTATTACCTGCGCTATTATCTTGCCGACGATTGCGCTAATCCCGTACCGGCAGCCGAAGGCGAGGTTATCCATACCGATGAGAATGGCCGCCGCTATGCTGTCGTGGCGACCACACGCCCCGAGACAATCATGGGTGACACAGCCATGTGCATCAACCCCAAGGACCCCAAGAATACCTGGCTCAAGGGACACAAGGTGATTGTTCCTCTTGTGGACCGTGTCATCCCTGTCATCGAGGACCGCTATGTCGACATCGAGTTCGGCACCGGCTGTCTTAAGGTTACGCCGGCTCATGACAAGAACGACAACATGTTGGGCAAGAAGCACAACCTTGAGACAATCGATATCTTCAATGACGATGCCACCGTGGCCGAGTGCGCCGGCATGTATGTCGGTATGGACCGCTTCGACTGCCGCAAGGCTATAGCTGAGGATCTGGCAAAGGCTGGCCTGCTTGAAAAGGTTGAGGATTACACCAACAACGTCGGCCTGTCGGAGCGCACCAAGACCCCCGTTGAGCCCCGTCTGTCGCTCCAATGGTTCGTAAATATGAAGCACTTTGCCGAGACATCGCTCAAGCCCGTTATGGACGACGTTATCCGCTTCGTGCCCGAAAAATATAAGACAACATACCGCAACTGGCTCGAAAATATTCAGGACTGGTGCATCTCGCGCCAGCTGTGGTGGGGCCACCGTATACCTGCTTATTATTATACGGATCCTGCAAGCGGCGAAGAGAAGTTTGTCGTTGCCGAATCAGCAGAAAAGGCTCTCGACAAGGTCCGCGCTCTGCCGGGTTGCGAGAATTTCACCCCCGCAGACCTGCGTCAGGACGAGGGCGCCCTCGACACATGGTTCTCGTCATGGCTGTGGCCGATCACCCTTTTTGACGGTATCAACAATCCCGGTAATCCCGAGATCAACTACTACTACCCCACCGCCACACTTGTGACCGGTCCGGATATCATCTTCTTTTGGGTGGCACGCATGATAATGGCCGGATATGAATACGTAGGCAAGGAGCCGTTCAAGAATGTATATTTCACGGGCATTGTCCGCGATAATCTTGGCCGTAAGATGTCCAAATCGCTCGGCAATTCACCCGACCCTCTCGAACTCATCGCCCGTTTCGGCGCCGACGGTGTACGCATGGGTATGATGCTCGCTGCCCCGGCCGGCAACGACATTATGTTTGATGAGCGTCTGTGCGAGCAGGGCCGCAACTTCTGCAACAAGATCTGGAATGCTTTCCGCCTCATCAATACATGGACTGTCGACGACAGCATAGCGATGCCCGAGGTAAACCGTATCGCCATAGAATGGTTCCGCGGACGTCTCAATGCCACCGTTGCCGAGGTGAACGACCTCTTCGACAAATTCCGCATCAACGAGGCGCTGATGTGTGTATATCGTCTGTTCTGGGATGAATTCTCATCCTGGTATTTAGAGATGGTTAAACCGGCATACGGCGCGCCCATCGATGCCGCCACGATGAAGGCAACGACCGAATTCTTTGATTCATTGCTGCGTATGCTTCATCCTTTCATGCCTTTTATCACCGAGGAATTGTGGCAGCATCTCGCAGCTCGTGCCGAAGGTGAGTCGATAATGTATGCACCAATGCCTGCCGCAGATGAATATGACCGCGACCTTGACTCCACCGTGGCTCTTGCCAAGGAAATCATCTCGGGTGTGCGCGCAATCAGAGCAAAAAAGAATATTCCCGCCAAGGAAGCTCTGCCGCTGAACGTGATCGGTACAATTCCTGCTTCGATACATCCACTGGTGAAAAAACTCGCAAATATCAGTGATATCGAGATGGAGTCGAAAAAGGATGCCGCCGCGGCGACCTTCATGGTAGGAACTCTCGAATTCAATGTGCCCCTGACATCATCGATCGATGTTGACGCCGAGATTGCCCGACTCAAGAAAGACATAGCCTATCTCGAAGGTTTCAAAGCTTCGATTGAGAAGAAACTTTCCAATGAGCGCTTCGTGAACAATGCACCGGCTGCTGTTGTTGAGGCAGAGCGCAAAAAACTCGCCGACACCATGGCAAAACTTGCCGCCAACCACGCATCGCTCGATGCTCTCAAAGGATAAAGGACAATATAGATGATCGCACCACTTAACGAAGACAAGAATCTCCACGCAATCCGCAGGCTTATCGACGAGTCGGAACGCATTGTGGCTCTTACCCATATGTCGCCCGACGGTGATGCCATCGGCTCTGCCACAGCATTCAGGTCGGTAATGGAACAGATCGGCAAGGACGTACAGATTATCATACCCGATATGATGCTTGCATCCCTGCGTTCGCTGCCCGGCGCCAGGGATATCACCGATGCCACCCGCTATCCTGAATTTGCCGAAAAGCTGATTACTGAGGCCGACCTCATTGTTTGTCTTGATTTTAACGAATCCAAACGCGTAGGCAAGCTTACGGGGCTGCTTGAACAGTCGAAGGCCAGAAAGATACTTATCGATCACCATCTGAATCCGGGAACATTTGCCGATGTGGCAATATCACATCCTGAGATGTCCTCGACATGCTTCCTGCTTTTCAAGGTATTCTGCGGACTTGAACTGTTCTCGGAAATAAACAAGCAGGCCGCCGAGTCAATACTTACCGGCATGATGACCGACACCGGCAATTTCTCATACAATGCGGCTGATCCGGACATTTATGTAGTCGTATCGGAACTGTTGAAAAAAGGTGTCGACAAGGAGAAAATATACAGGGCCCAATTCGAGACACATTCGCTCAACAGTTTGCGTCTCAATGCCTACGCAATGTTAAAAAAACTTGAGGTATGGCCCGATAAGGGTGCGGCTCTTATAACTCTGACCCGTGATGAGCTGAACCGTTTCCATTATACCAAGGGCGATACAGAGGGACTTGTCAACAAGGCTCTTGCGATTCCGGGCGTGGTTTATTCGGCTTTCCTGCGCGAAGAAGACGGCTATGTCAAGGTATCCATGCGCTCGCTTGATAAATTCCCTGTCAATGAATTGTGCCGCGAACACTTTAGTGGCGGCGGTCATATAAACGCTGCCGGCGGCGAGTTTAACGGAACACTCGAAGAGGCTGCAGCCCTGTTCCGCTCGCTGCTCGACACCAATAAATCTCTCTATCTCTCCGCAACACATAAGTAAATATTATATGAAAATAAAGAACCTCACCGGCATCTGTGCTGCCGCTGCTGTCATGGCGATTCTTCCTGCCGGCTGCAGCGACAACAAGACCTATGCCGAACTCCTCACCGACGAGAATCATTATGTAAATACATTTCTTGCCGATCAGCGTGTCGTGAACGAGATTCCACCCGACACGATATTTGAGACAGGCGAGAATGCTCCCTACTATCGCCTTGACGAAGACGGCAACATGTATATGCAGGTGCTCACCCCGGGTACGCCCGACAACAAGGTCGAGCAGAACGATCTCATATACTTCCGCTTCACCCGTTATCCTATTGCCTATTATAAGGACGGAGAATTCACAACCTCCGACGGCAATGACGATGTGCTGGGTGGAAATCTGTCGTTCCGTTTCGGCAATTTTGAACTTAACTCGTCATACAGCTTCGGTGCCGGCATACAGATGCCTCTCAACTACCTGCCTATCGATGCCGAGGTTAATATCGTGATCAAAAGCCAATACGGCATGCCGTCCGAGATGTCGAATGTCATGCCTTATCTATATCACATACGCTACTTCAAACCAAAAATCTAATCATCGTCAATCATGGCACTCATCAAATCCATTTCAGGCATCCGCGGTACTATCGGCGGCCGTCCAGGCGAAGGACTGTCTCCACTCGACGTCGTGAAGTTCACCGCTGCGTTTGCAACTTTTATCGCTAAGAATACCACGCGCACATCGCGCACCATAGTTGTAGGCCGTGACGCCCGTCTCTCGGGCTCGATGGTATGCGACCTTGTGTGCGGCACACTGGCCGGCATGGGCTTCGATGTTGTAAATATCGGTCTGGCCTCCACTCCTACGACAGAAATTGCAGTGGTTAAGGAATGCGCCTGTGGCGGTCTCATTCTTACCGCATCACACAATCCCCGCCAGTGGAATGCCCTCAAGCTTCTCAACGAGCGCGGAGAATTCCTCAATGACAAAGAAGGCAAGCAGGTCCTCGCGATTGCCGAAGCCGAGGATTTCAATTTTGCCGAGGTTAACGACCTGGGTAAGGTCTACACCAACAATACATACAACCGCAAGCATATAGATGACGTGCTGGCTCTGCCGCTCGTCGATGTCGAGGCTATCCGTAATGCTGATTTCACGGTTGCCATCGATGCCGTCAACTCGGTGGGCGGTGTTGTGATTCCCGAACTTCTGCGTGCCCTCGGTGTGAAGAAGGTAATCGAGATCAACTGCGATCCCACCGGCAAGTTTGCCCACACCCCCGAGCCGATTCCCGAAAATCTCGTATCGACAGCCAATATCGTTCGTGATATGGATGCCGATGTATGCTTTGTTGTCGATCCTGATGTCGACCGACTTGCCATTCTCGGCCGTGGCGGCATGTTCTTCGGCGAAGAGAATACCCTCATATCGATCGCCGACTATGTGCTGGCCCACACTCCCGGCCCGACAGTATCCAACCTCAGCTCGTCGCGCGGTCTCAAGGATGTGACCGAGGCTCATGGCTGCACATATACCGCCGCTGCTGTCGGCGAGGTAAATGTTACCACCGAGATGAAGCGTACAGGTGCTGTTATTGGCGGCGAAGGCAACGGCGGTGTCATCTATCCCGAGCTGCATTATGGCCGCGACGCACTGGTTGGTGTGGCTCTGTTCCTCACAATGATGGCCAAAACCGGCAAATCTGTGGCTCAGATCCTCGAAGGACTGCCCAAATACAGCATCTACAAGACTAAAGTGGAACTTCAGCCCGGTCTTGATGTCGATCGCCTGCTCCTGAATGTAAAGGAGGCATACAAGAACGAGAAAATCACCGACATCGACGGCGTCAAGATCGACTTCTCCGACATGTGGGTGCATCTGCGCAAGAGCAATACCGAGCCAATCATCCGTGTATATGCCGAGGCTCATACCGCCGCCGAGGCCGAAGCTATCGCCGGCAAGGTAAAGGGCATGATCCTCGATATGGTCAAATAACTGTTTTAATCATATAAAGTCGGGAAAGCCGAAAGTGTTTATCACTCGGCCTTCCCGATTTTCTACAATATCTGTTCATGGTTTCAGTCAATAATCTGAGCGTTGAATTTTCTGCAAAATCGCTTTTCGACAATATTAGTTATGTAATCAACGACCGCGACAAGATTGCTCTCGTTGGCAAGAACGGTGCCGGCAAATCCACGATGCTAAAAATCATCGCCGGTCTGCAGCAACCCACATCGGGATCGGTCGCTGTCCCCGAAGGTGTGACAATCGGCTACCTGCCGCAACACATGATCACTACCGACGGACTTACAGTCACTCAGGAAGTACGCAAAGCATTTTCGCATATCGATGCCATGCAGAGCCGCCTTGACGCCATGAACGCCGAACTCGCCGATCGCACCGACTACGAATCAGAGAGTTATCATAAACTTATCGACGACATGACGACGCTGTCCGATGCGATAGCGATGGCTGGCAGCGACAACTGCGAGGCCGAAATGGAAAAGACATTGCTCGGGCTCGGCTTTGTGCGAGCCGACTTCGACCGCCCGACAAGCGAATTCTCCGGCGGCTGGCGCATGCGTATCGAACTTGCCAAACTGTTGCTCAGGCGTCCCGATGTACTGCTGCTCGACGAGCCCACCAACCATCTTGATATAGAATCGATTCAGTGGCTCGAGAATTTCCTTATCTCAAAGGCCAAGGCTGTGGTGCTTGTGAGTCACGACCGCGCATTTATAGACAATGTCACCAACCGTACGATAGAAATTTCGTTGGGCAAGATTTATGATTATTCGGTCAACTATTCGCATTATGTTGTCCTGCGACAGGAACGTCTGGAGCAGCAGATGCGCGCATACGCCAATCAGCAGAAGCAGATTGCCGATACCGAGGCATTTATAGAGCGTTTCAGATACAAGGCGACGAAGGCCGTTCAGGTTCAGAGCAGAATGAAACAGCTTGCCAAGATCGAGCGGATTGAAGTTGACGAGGTCGATACCTCGCATCTTAATCTCCGCTTCCCGCCGGCTCCTCGTTCGGGCGATTTTCCGATCATTGCCGACGACCTTGGCAAGGCTTATGGAAGCCATCAGGTATTCGATCATGCTACCTTTACCATCCGCCGGGGAGAGAAAGTGGCCTTTGTCGGCAAAAATGGCGAGGGCAAATCTACGCTTGTAAAGTGCATAATGGGCGAGATTCCTTATACCGGTACTCTTAAGATCGGGCATAATGTGAGCATTGGTTATTTCGTCCAGAATCAGGCGTCGCTGCTCGACGGTGAGCTCACCGTCTTCGACACTATCGACCGCGTGGCCGTCGGAGACATACGTACAAAGATACGTGATCTGTTGGGCGCCTTTATGTTTGGCGGCGAGGCATCTGACAAGAAGGTAAAGGTTCTCTCGGGCGGTGAGCGAACACGTCTTGCCATGATACGCCTGTTGCTTCAGCCAGTCAACCTTCTGATTCTTGACGAGCCGACCAACCATCTCGACATGGCCACTAAGGACATCCTGAAGCAGGCGATCAAGGACTTTGACGGCACCGTTATAGTTGTCAGCCACGACCGTGAGTTTCTCGACGGACTTGTCGAAAAAGTATATGAGTTTGGCGGAGGCAAAGTGACAGAGTGTCTTGGAGGTATATATGACTTCCTTGAGCGCAAGCGCATTGCATCGCTTCAGGAACTTGAACTTTCAAAATCGCCGGAAGCTCCCAAGCCGGTTAGGCCCGTCGCACAAAAGGATTCGGCAAACGGCTCTGACACTAAAGTAGAGGAGGCCCCACGCAAACTAAGCTATGCCGAGCAACGTGAACGAGACAAGACTATACGGCGCGCCCGCAAAAAGGTTGAGGATGCCGAGACCGAAATTGCGCGTCTTGAAGGGGTTGTTAAAGAAATAGAAGCGCAACTCGCTACCGGCGAGGCCACCGATGCGGATATTTATACACGGCATGCGGCGGCGACCAAGGATCTTGAGAATGCAATGAGCATTTGGGAGCTGGCCTCGCTCGAGCTCGAGGAATTGCAATCGAAATAAATTCAATCATGCGTAAGCCGGTGGGAATATCCACCGGCTTTCCTTTAGCAATCTTTTGTATAAAAACGCCTGTGATTGGATATTTTTTATTACATTTGCGAATTGATACCAATACAGCAATGAAAACACTCCTGGCACGCGTTTTTGCCATGTATCGCGACGGATTTCGCAACATGACGCTCGGACGGACATTGTGGTTGGTGATAGCAGTCAAGCTTGCAATCATTTTCCTTGTGGTAAAGCTGCTGTTCTTCCCCGACCGCCTTGCCAGCGACTATGATACCGATTCCGAGCGCTCTCAGGCAGTCCGCGACGCACTTGTCGCCGAGCCTCAAAACGATGATTTCAATAAACACATATTAACTAACCTTCAAAACAATGAATGACATTATCAGCACGGTGGACTGGTCGCGTGCGCAATTTGCGCTTACGGCAATGTATCACTGGCTATTTGTACCGCTTACCATCGGACTGGCTCTGATTGTAGCCGTGATGGAAACTATCTATGTCCGTACAGGGCTGGAGAAATGGAAGGGCATCACCAAGTTCTGGATGTCGCTCTTCGGAATCAATTTTGCCATTGGTGTCGCAACCGGTATCATCCTCGAATTTGAGTTCGGTACAAACTGGTCAAATTATTCCTGGTTTGTAGGAGATATATTCGGCGCACCGCTCGCCATAGAGGGCATCTTTGCATTTTTTATGGAAGCCACCTTTGTCGCTGTAATGTTCTTCGGATGGAATAAGGTCAGCAAGGGCTTTCACCTTGCGTCCACATGGCTTGTGGCATTTGGCGTGGCCTTGTCGGCGCTGTGGATTCTTGTCGCTAATGCATGGATGCAGAATCCTGTCGGAATGCAGTTTGATCCGTCGCAGATGCGCAATGTAATGGACAATTTTGGCGAAGTCGCTTTCAACGCCGTGTCAATGAACAAGTTCTTCCATGCCGTTGCAAGCGGTTGGTGCCTTGCCGGCACATTCGTTGTGGGCGTCAGCTGCTGGCTGCTTTGGCGTAAGAGCAACGTTAATGCTGCCCGCAGTTCGCTCAAGGTAGGTGCCTGGGTCGGCCTCGCAGGTATCGTCTTCACAATGTGGACGGGTGATGGCTCGGCGGTGCAGGTAGCAAAAGTCCAGCCTATGAAACTTGCCGCAATGGAAGGCCTTTATGACGGAAAAATCGGTCAGGAACTGGTGGCTTTCGGCTTCGTAAATCCGGACAAGCGGCCGGGCGATAATCTCGAGGCTATCAAGTGTGAGTTCGCTCTGCCATACGGACTGTCTGTCCTTGCCAATCATGATCCCAACACATTCGTGCCGGGTATCAACGATCTTATTAAAGGCGTGTCACTCACGCCTGACGGCGATACCGTGAACACAGTATCTTATGCCGAACGTATCACCATGGGCAAGGCTGCCCGCACCGCGCTGCTCGACTACGACCGCGCGCTTAAAGCCGGCGACGAGGCTGCCATGAGCGACGCACAGGCCCGCATCGCAGAGAATTTCAAATACTTCGGCTACGGGTATCTTGACAAGCCCGAGGATGCTGTTCCGCCAGTTGGCCTTACTTTCTATGCATTCCATATTATGGTATACATCGGCGGTTATCTGCTGCTGTTCTTTATCGTTGCAATCTTTGCTAGTCGATGGAAAACATCGTGGCTCGAAAAGCCGTGGCTCCATTGGGTCGGCATCATATCGATTCCTTTGGTATGGATATGCAGCCAGGCCGGATGGGTTGTGGCCGAGGTAGGCCGTCAGCCCTGGGTAATTCAGGATCTGATGCCGACAAATGCCGCCATCAGCGATGTCCCCGCCTCCGCCGTACAGTTTACATTCTGGATGTTTGCTGTATTGTTCACAGCTTTGCTCGCCGCTGAGGTCAGCATCATGTTGCGCTATATTGCACGCTCGTCCAGAAAAAATATCGAACTATCTCA
Organism: Muribaculaceae bacterium; assembly: GCA_017624155.1. Classification (GTDB taxonomy): domain Bacteria; phylum Bacteroidota; class Bacteroidia; order Bacteroidales; family Muribaculaceae; genus CAG-873. The sequence goes on from JAGANS010000005.1 coordinate 67,048, forward strand.
TTAACCCCTAAATCGAAACAGCAATGACAGAATTACAGATGTTTCAAGCCTATTGGTGGCTGCTAATCGCCGTACTCGGCGCCGTGCTGGTGTTCATGCTCTTCGTGCAGGGCGGCCAGTCGATGCTCTATTGCCGCATGAGCAATGACGAACGCCAGATGATGGTCAATTCGCTCGGCCGAAAGTGGGAACTTACATTTACAACCCTTGTAGTGTTTGGCGGCGCCTTCTTTGCCTCTTTTCCCCTGTTCTATTCAACCAGTTTTGGCGGTGCCTACTGGCTGTGGATGTCGATTCTTATAAGTTTTGTATTGCAGGCCGTAAGTTACGAATACCGTCGCAAACGCGGTAATCTATATGGTACACGTACTTATGACATATTCCTGCTTATCAACGGATTCTTCGGATGCGTGCTGCTCGGAGTGGCTGTCGGCATGATGTTCTTCGGCGGAGATTTTGAGATCTCACGCGCAAGCCTTCTTGATGCCGGCTCTCCCGTAATCTCGCGGTGGGCACCGACAAGAGGTCTCGAAGCCATAGCTTCATGGCAATGCCTGCTGCTCGGCATTGCTGTATATTTCCTCGCTCGCACACAGGCTGCGCTATATTTCATCAACAATATCCGCCATGATGATGAATTTGAGCGTCACATGCGCCGCAAAGTCCTTGTCAACGGACTGATATTCGCGGTATTATTTGTAGCATGGGTAATCGTATTGTTCCTCGCTGACGGCAAACAGGCCACATCCGACGGCACGATTGTCAATGTACCCAATCTTTATCTGCACAATTACCTGGAAATGTGGGGCTGGCTTGTCGCATTCCTGCTTGGCGTTTTACTGGTGCTTTGCGGAATTGCCGCCGGTGCTTTTACACGCGACCGCAAAGGAATATGGATGAGTGGCATCGGTACGGTGCTTGTCGTCATGTCGCTGTTTGCTGTCGCAGGTTACAACGGCACCTGCTATCTGCCGTCCAACACGCATCCGCAGTCGTCGCTCACTCTTGCCAATAGCTCATCGTCGCTCTACACGCTGAGGACTATGAGTTGGGTAAGTCTTTTCATACCGGTGGTAATCCTTTATATCGCCTATGTATGGCGCAAGATGAATCATGGCGGCATCACACCCAAAGATATAGAGGACGGAGCTCATCAATATTGATTCAATATAGGTTTCAATAATATCCGCACCCGGCATTTTTCAGTGCCGGGTGCGCTTTGTTTGCGATTAATTTAGTAATTTTGCAACATGACCGATATATATCGCACTATCACCTTGCCCTCCGAGGCCACTGTAACAGAAAAGCGAAGCCGTTTCCTGGCCTTCGCCTACCCTGTGAGTACAGTCGACGAGGTGAAAGAGCATCTCGCATGGCTACAAAAGAAGTATTTCGACGCCCGCCATGTATGTTGGGCGTATATGCTCGGACCTAAACGCACGGAGTTCCGAGCCAATGATAACGGCGAGCCGTCGGGTACTGCCGGCAAACCTATTCTCGGACAGATAAATTCATTGGAACTTACCGATGTGCTGGTGGCTGTCGTCAGATATTTCGGCGGCATTAAGCTTGGTACATCCGGCCTGATCGTCGCTTACCGCCAGGCAGCCCGCGAGGCCCTTGAGGCGGCTGAAATAGTGGAACGCCACGAAATGCGGCTGGTGTCGTTCACCTATCCGTACATGGTGATGAACGATGTAATGAAGCTGGCGCATGGCGACGGTTGCGAGACTGTCGCATCGGATTTCGACAATGTCTGCTCCATGACGATACGCGTCGAGGCCGACCGTGAGTCGCTACTGCGTTCGCGCCTTGCGGATATTGACGGATTACAGTTTGATATGTAACACATTCACTAAAACATTATATGAACTCAATCACTAAAACTATCACGATGAGCGCATCGGTATTGTTGCTGAGCGCCGCAGCCGGCGCCGCCGAAGCTCCTGCTGATGACGCTCCAATCATCGGGCGTCCCGATTTCCACAGCGCTACGGGCGTATTCGACATCGAAGCCCTTGAGGCGCTCGGACGTGTATCCGCTCCATGTGTGTCGCCCGACGGCACACGTGTGCTCTATGGCATTTCATACGAAAGCGTACCGCAGAACAAATCCAACAACGAACTGTGGGTAATGAATGCCGACGGTACAGGGCATGTCCGTATTACCAATACCCCCAAGAGCGAGAACTCGGCTGTATGGATCGACGGTGGCCGCCGCATTGCTTTTATATATCCCGACGATAACGGTAATCCACAGGTGTGGGCAATGAATGCCGACGGCACGGACCGTCGCCAGCTCAGCCACGTGGAGAAAGGCGTCACCGGATTCCTCTTCTCGCACGACCAGTCGCATGTAGTAATGATCGGCACTGTCAAGTATGCCCGCACGGCAGCCGATATATATCCCGACCTGCCCAAGGCTACAGGCCGACTGATCGACGACCTCATGTACAAGCACTGGGACGAATGGGTTACTGAAATCCCTCACCCCTTCGTCGGCACATTCGACGGCAACAGCATTACCGATGTCAGGGACATTATGGCCGACGAGCCCTTTGAGTCGCCCATGAAACCGTTTGGCGGCGTTGAGTCGTTTGCATGGACTCCCGACGGCAGCGGTCTCGTATATGTATCGCGCAAGAAAACAGGTATGGAATATGCAATCAGCACCAACAGTGATTTATATCTGTATAACCTTGCCACCGGAGTGACCGAAAACCTTACCGAAGGCATGATGGGCTACGACACGATGCCGGCATTCTCGCCCGACGGGCGTTATCTTGCATGGCTCAGCATGGAGCGCGACGGCTATGAGGCCGACCGCAACCGCCTTTTCGTCATGGACTGGGCTACACGTACCCGCAGCGATATAACTGCCGATTGGGACTTTACGATCGATGAATTCGCATGGAACCCCTCGTCAAAATCGCTGTGGTTCATTGCAGCCCATCAGGGTGTGATACCGGTGTTTGAAATCGATTTTGCATCACATGCAGTCACCAAACTCACCGACGAAGTGGCCGACTTCGCTACCCTCTCGCCTGTAAATGATCATACTGTCGTTACCATGAAACACAGTATGATGCGTCCTAATGAAGTCTTTTCACTTACTAAGCCGACAGGTAAGAAAGCCCGTAAAGGCGCTGCTCCGACACTGAAGCAGCTCACCGATGTCAATGGTGAGATATTCGCACAGATCACAATGCCTACTGTCGAAAAACTCATGGTGCCCACAACCGACGGTCGTGAGATGCTTACATGGCTTGTGAAGCCACAGAATTTCGACGAGTCGGCCAAATATCCGGCTCTGCTGTATCTGCAGGGCGGACCCCAACAGGCCGTAAGCCAGTTCTGGAGCTATCGCTGGAACTTTGCAATCATGGCCGCCAACGGATATGTTGTCATAGCTCCCAACCGCCGTGGTGTTCCCGGCTTCGGCACCGAATGGGAGGAACAGATCTCCAAGGATTACCCCGGTCAGAACATGCGCGACTATCTCAGTGCCGTTGACTATGTCAAGGCCAATAAGCCTTATGTTGACGGCAAGCACATCGGTGCTACCGGTGCAAGCTACGGCGGTTTCTCCACCTACTGGCTCGCAGGCAATCACGATGGCCGCTTCGCTGCATTCCTGGCCCATGCAGGCATATTCAACACCGAGGCACAGTATCTCGAAACCGAGGAAATGTGGTTTGCCAACTGGGACATGGGCGGCGCATACTGGGACAAAGACAATGCCGCCGCACAGCGTACATTCGCCCAGTCGCCCCACCGCTTTGTCGACCGTTGGGATACACCTATCATGATCACCCACGGTGAATATGACTTCCGCATCCTTGCCTCGCAGGGTATGGCCGCGTTCAATGCCGCACGTCTCCGCGGCGTACCGGCCGAGATGCTTATCTTCCCCGACGAGAATCACTGGATTCTCAAGCCGCAGAATGCAGTGATGTGGCAGCGGCTCTTCTTCCGCTGGTTTGACAAATGGCTGAAAGGTCAGAACGACAAGTGATCATTCCGACACAGATCAAACGATAATCCGCACTGAAGCCCGCGCACCCATCATGCACGGGCTTCATTAATATTTGTAAAGATGGCAAAAGTTTACTAACTTTGCAGAGATGAAAAAGTCGAATATCATTCGGTTCGCGCTGTTGGGCATAGCCTGGTTAACTACTGTGGCGCTGTTGCTCACTCATATTCAGCGCTTCACGGCCTATCATGCATTTGTGATAGTAGCTTCGGCTATCATAGTCTTTGTGCCGGTGTACAAAAAATATGTGAAAAATGGCAATAACCACCGCTGATACATCTGCTGTGACGACAGATACTCCGCTGCTCGACAAGATTTCCTCACCGGCCGACCTGCGACGCCTGCCTGTCGAATCATTGCCGCAGTTATGCGCCGAGATACGCCGTGTCCTTATCGCCGAATGTTCGGTCAATCCGGGACACTTTGCCTCAAGCATGGGTGCGGTTGAGTTTACCGTTGCCCTTCATTACGTATTCGATACTCCTTACGACCGTCTTGTATGGGATGTAGGCCATCAGGCATACGGGCATAAACTGCTCACAGGACGACGCGATTCATTCTCCGGCAACCGCACTCTTGGCGGCCTCAGCGGCTTCCCTAACCCGGCCGAGAGCCCCTATGATACATTTACCGCCGGCCACGCCAGCAACAGCATATCGGCCGCACTCGGCATGGCCGTCGCCGCACGGCTCAATCCCGAGCCCGGTAAACCGCGCCGCAACACCGTCGCTATTATCGGTGATGCATCCATAAGCGGCGGTCTTGCATTTGAAGGTCTTAACAATGCTGCCAATACGCCTAATAATCTACTCATTGTCTTAAACGACAACGACATGAGTATCGATCACAACGTCGGCTCGCTCAACTCATATCTGGCTCACCTTACCACATCGCCTGGTTACAACCGTATGCGCTACCGCGTATATAAGGGCTTGCGCAAGGCCCGCCTGGTGAGCGACAGGAGCCGCGGCGCAATCATGCGGTTCAACAATAGTCTCAAGAGCTTGCTCGTGCGCGAGCAAAATATATTCGAGGGCTTGAATATCCGATATTTCGGACCATTCGACGGCCATGATGTGATGACTATAGTGCGTGTGCTCACCGACATCCGCAATATGGATGGTCCGCGTCTGCTACACCTCCGTACGATTAAGGGTAAAGGATATGCACCGGCCGAGGCCGATCCTGCCAAATGGCATGCCCCGGGCAAATTCGACCCTGCTACCGGTCGACGTGCCTGTGACACTTCTGATGCCGGTGCAAAGGCTCCTGCCCGACTCAAGTATCAGGAAGTTTTCGGAAAGACTTTGCTCGAACTGGCAAGAAACGATCAGCGCATTGTCGGTATCACTGCCGCGATGTCGACCGGCACATCGATGAACATAATGCAGGAAGAGATGCCCGGCAGGGTGTTTGACGTAGGAATAGCCGAAGGACACGCCGTAACATTTGCGGGCGGCCTCGCCAAGGACGGAATGCGCCCGTTTGTAGCTATATATTCCAGCTTCTTGCAGCGCGGCTATGACCATATCATACACGATGTGGCGATTCAGGGCTTGCCGGTCGTATTCTGTATCGACCGTGCCGGTCTTGTTGGCGAAGACGGTGTGACACATCATGGCGCCCTCGACCTTGCCTATCTCCGCACGATACCCGGTATGACGGTCACAGCTCCGTCAGATGCCGCTACATTGCGCAATCTTATGTTCACTGCCGCAAACACCGGCGACGGCCCGTTTGCAATTCGCTATCCACGAGGCAACAGCGACAGCAACGCCGCCGACAGCACCATGACGATTCTGCCGTTGGGACGCGGACGTAAATTGACCGAAGGCTCTGACATTGCTGTTCTGTCGATCGGGACTGTTGCCGAGGACGTGAGCCGCGCTATCGATATTCTGCGCGACAAAGGCATATCCGTGTCGCACTACGACATGATATTCCTCAAGCCGATTGATGAGGACATCCTTAACGAGGTAGCCACTCTCGGCGTACCGGTCGTCACAGTTGAAGACGGCACGGTGAACGGAGGGCTTGGCGGAGCCGTGGCCGAATGGATGACTGCTCATGGCCACAAATCTACGGTATACAGACTCGGAATCCCGGATGAGTTTGTAACTCAAGGTACTCCCGGGCAGTTGAAACATCTTTGCGGCTTCGATGCGGAAGGCATTGCCGACAGCATTATCCGCGCGCTTGACACTGCAAAGCCCGAACAATGAGAATCGTGATCGCAGGAGCCGGCGAAGTAGGCTCACATCTTGCCAAACTGCTGTCATTCGAGGAGCAGGACATCATCGTGATTGACGAAGATCGCGAACGCCTTGATGTTCTTGACTCGTCATATAATCTTATGACCGTATGCGGCAACCCGACCTCATTTCTCACTCTGAAAGAAGCGCGCGCAGGACAGTCGGATCTATTCATCGCCGTCACTCCCTTCGAGGCGACAAATCTTGTAGCATGTTCGATCGCCAAAAGTCTTGGCGCACACACCACCGTCGGTCGTATTTCGCACTATGGATTCATGGCTCCCGAAAATAAATCGGCCATGCTGAATATGGGAGTCGACAGGCTCATATATCCCGAATATCTGGCGGCGCGTGAAATAAGCACGGCCCTCGAACATTCGTGGGTGCGAAACTGGTTTGAACTTCACGAAGGGCAGATAATCCTCGTGGGAGTGAGGATACGCGACAATGCACCCCTCGCAGGGATGCAACTCAAGGAGTTTGCTTCGACAACCGGATGTTTCCACGTATCGGCCATACGCCGCAATCATGAGACGATCATCCCGCGAGGCAACGACTATATGCTTGCCGGCGACGTGTTGTATATTACAGCGACCCGCGACCGCATCGACGACCTGATAAAGCTCTGCGGCAAAGTAAAGCGCAAAATCAGACGAGTACTCGTGATGGGCGGCAGCAAGATTGCCATACGCCTTGTCAACATGTGCGGCGACCGGTTTAAATTTACAATTATCGACAACAATCGCGATGTATGTGTACGGCTTCCGGAAAAATGTCCCGATGCCGACATTGTGCATGGCGATGCCCGTGACCCTGAAGTCCTTGCCGAGGCTGGCATAGGCCGCTGCGATGCTTTCATAGCCTTGTCTCCGTCGAGCGAATCAAACATTCTCACCACACTCTCGGCCAAGGAAGCCGGCATAAAGAAAAGCGTGGCTGAAGTCGAAGATATACAATTTATTCCGCAGGCCGAAGCTCTTGGTATAGGAACAGTTATCAATAAGAAACTTCTTGCCACAAGTTCTATATTCCAGCTGATGCTCGATGCCGATGCTTCTACATCAAAGTGTCTGGCTCTTACCGATGCCGAGGTGGCTGAGCTTGAGGTAAAGCCCGGTGCAAAGATTACCCGTGCCGCGGTAAAGGATCTTCATCTCGACCGTAATATGACACTCGCAGCCCTTATCAGGGACGGTCATGGCATGCTTGTGACGGGTACAACACAATTCAAGGCTGGCGACAAGGTCCTGATATTCTGCCTCGCAGGCGCTTTGCACAAAGTAGAACATCTATTCTCTTAACCCTGATATGCGTAAGAATCTCAACATACGCATGCTTGTGCGTCTTATCGGCGGCCTGTTGCAGCTTGAAGCCATATTCCTGCTTGTACCGCTGACAACCTGTCTGATATACGGCGAGCAGGATTATATTGTATTTGCCTTAACATGCTTATGCGCAGCCATAACCGGCTATCTGCTGTGGCGGGTGTATCCCACGAGTCGCCGCATGGGTAAGCGCGAGGGATTTTTGCTTACAGCTTCGGTATGGGTGGTATTCTCGCTTGCGGGTATGATGCCGTTTATTTTCGGAACTCCTCAAGTCGATGTAAGCACTGCTTTTTTTGAAGCCATGTCGGGATTTACGACAACCGGTGCGACAATTCTGCCTCCCAATGAGAACATCAGCCATGGTATCATCATTTGGCAGGCGATGATGCAATGGCTTGGCGGCATGGGTATAATACTTTTTACACTTGCTATAATTCCGGCTCTCAACACATCGGGCGGCATGCAGATGTTCAACGCAGAGGTAACCGGTGTGACACACGACAAGATAATGCCGCGAATAAGCCAGACGGCCAAGATGCTGTGGGGGCTGTATTTCGGTATGACCCTACTACTGACAGTATTACTATGGGCAGGGCCAATGACTCTCTTCGACAGTATATGCCATGCTTTCGGCACAATATCCACCGGCGGTTTTTCGTCACGCGCAGGATCAATAGCCGAGTTCGGCTCTGATTATGTACTTATCGTAATCTGTATATTCATGCTTCTCAGCGGCATGAATTTCGCCATGCTTTTCAAAGCGGCTACGGGACGTTGGCGCCTGGTGAAGCATGATGAGGTAACGTGTATATATATTTATGCCATACTGGTTTTCACAGCGCTGTTTGCCATCGGCCGTTTTACCTCGGGCAATATCCATGATTGGCGTGACTGCACAATTCTGCCGCTTTTCCAGGTGGTTTCGAGTATTACCTCCACAGGTTATCTTGCCCCCGGTTTCACGATATGGGAGCCTTTTATACTTGCGCTTACTTTTATTATGATGTTCTCGGGCGGATGTGCGGGGTCTACAAGCGGCGGGGCAAAAATCGACCGCCTGCTATATATGGGGCGTTTTCTGGGCAATGAGTTGCATCTGTGCACGTATCCCAATTCCATAAAGTCGGTACGCATCAATGGTAAGATTGTAAACCGGGATATTGTAGCCAAAGTCGTAGCATTTCTGTGTATATTCATGCTGCTGATCGTAGCCGGCGGTACAGCGCTGTCGTTCATGGGGCTGCCTGCAGTCGATTCATTCTTTTCGTCATTCTCGTGTATTTGCAATACCGGATTCGGCGCGTCCCTCACCGGCTACGGCGACGACTTCTTAGCCATTCCCGCAGGAGCAAAATGGGTGCTGTCATTCCTGATGCTTACAGGACGACTTGAGGTCTTTACGATAATTGTATTGTTTACGCCTTCGTTCTGGAAGTGATTATACCGGTATTACCAGCATGGGAATATCGGCCTGGAACAGAATCTTGTGGGCGAGGCCGGGATTGAAAAGCCGCGCGAATGCGTTCTTGCGTCGGTTCGGTACAACAAGCAGGTCATACCTATGCTCTGACTGTAAGTTCTCAAGTTCCTGTAACGCGCTCTTGGGCTGAATCGGAACACTCTCAAAAGAGAAGTGACTGAATGTCTTGCGGCAATATTCGCTCAGTGCCATTGCCGACTTGCCCGCAGCCTTGTCGCTGAAGCGCGTACGGACAGGTATATGTATTATAGTGACAGTGGCATGAGCATTAGTAAAGTATCGGTACAAGGTGTCCATCGCGATAATATCCTCCTGATCGAGATTGCTGAAGAATAATATATTCCGCGGAGCATTATGCAGCATCGGGTCAATATTTTCGGGCACTGTGAGCACTGAGAACCGACTCTCGTCAAGGACCTCGGCCGTTACACTGCCGATCATCTCCCGCTCCTTGCGTTCGGCGGCACGTGTACCCATTACGACAAGATACGGCGCATGCATTTTAGCGAAGCGTATTATTGTATCTTCGGGCACACCCTCAAGCACCGAACCGACAAAATGGACCATTGGCAGGTCTCCGGTTTTCATCAGGTTGCGTATTTTGTCGGTGAATTTCGACATTTCGCCGTTTACTGCGGCTATAAGGTGCTCTGTAGCTTCGGTTTCGTCCACGTCATAGGTCAGGTTGTCGCTAAGCTGTACATACCCGGACAGACGAGGATCAATGTAGGAGTGCAGAAAGACTATGTCGGCCTTGCGCGCCGATGCAAGTTTTATTGCCACCTTGGCGGCATTGAGCGAATGATCGCTGAAGTCGACAGGGACAAGCACACATCTGTGTGATGTCGGAGTAGTGGCATGCGCAATCGCACCGCTGAAAATGTCGGGATTTTCCACAATGCGCAGTGCAAGAGGCAGATCCTGCTCGGGAATCCTCACACGCACGCCCGACGACACTTCGGGTTGTTCAAGATTGACGTTCTGAAGGGTCACGGGTATGCCCTCGGCTTCGAGGAGCAACTTTACTGACAAGGCACGATCGTAGGTGTGTATAGCAAGGGTTATCAGTCGCATGTCACTCATTTCTATATCATTATAATTAAAGCCGGAACCGTCTTTATGCCGGCTGTGTATAGCGGCACATCGACAGCTCCGGTCTTTTTCTTGTGGATCCTATATATTAAGGTATAAAAGTCTTATTCAGCCTCGTTCTCCTTAAGGATTTCCACAGCCATATCGTAGATTGTAGGATCGTCGAGCACTACGATGCCGCCGTCGGGTCCCGGTTCGATATGAACGCCCATGTTTTTGCCGTATTCGTAGTTGGAGCCGCCGAAGTAATTGCGGACTGTCTGGACGGTTACGTTGAGTTTATCGGCGATTTTGTGCATCGAACCGTCGGGCAGACTGTCTTTGAGGCGGCGAAGCTCGTTGAAGGTGATCGTCTTGGACATAGTAGTATAAGTTTTTTAGGGTTGATATAGCGTATTTTGATTTTACGGGTTAAAATTATAACTATTTTTTGAATTGAACAAATGAAATGGCTAAAAATATCGTATGTTATATAACATATCAATACCGCACAACAGCCCGCAATGATATATAAGCCTATGGTATCTAAAGCGAAACGATAAATTATATGAGCCATCTGAGGTCAAAATACATCGGTATTTTTGCATAAATTAGGATTATTGCGTAATTTTGCGGCTGATTTTAAAAATCAGCATATTTTTGAAAATGGAAATCATTTCAACAGTGGCTGCGCTTCGCGAAGCGGTAGCCAAAGCCAAGGCCGAGAGCCTTACGGTGGGACTGGTGCCTACGATGGGTGCCCTTCATGCCGGTCATCTCTCACTTATCGAGCGCGCCCGCAAGGAGTGTGGCTTTGTAGTGGTGAGCGTTTTTGTCAATCCGACCCAATTCAATAATCCGGATGATCTTCGCACTTATCCGCGCACTGTGGAAGCCGACTGCGCAAAACTCGAGGAAGCCGGTGTCGATGTGGCTTTTGTGCCGTCAGTCGATGAAATATATCCCGAGCCCGATACCCGGGTATTTGATCTTGGTCCTGTCGCCGAAGTGATGGAAGGTGCGATGCGCCCCGGTCATTTCAACGGTGTGGCTCAGATTGTAAGCAAGCTTTTCGATTATGTACAGCCCGATAAAGCATATTTCGGAGAAAAAGACTTCCAGCAGATTGCAGTTATCCGCCGCATGGTTGAGATCGAAGGCTTTAATGTGGAGATTGTCCCTTGCCCGATCAAGCGCGAAGCCGACGGTCTGGCCATGAGTTCGCGCAATGTGCGTCTTACACCCGAGCAGCGCGAACTTGCTCCGGTGATCCATCAGGTTCTAACCGATAACGCCGATATGGCAAAGGATGGCCTTGACCTTCAGTCGCTCCGCGACATGGTGGTTGAAGAACTGAATTCGTATGACGGTATGGAAGTCGAATATTACGAGATAGTAGATCCGATAACCCTGCAGCCACTTGAGAACTGGGCCGATGCCAAGAACGGTGCCGTAGGATGCATTACGGTATGGCTGGGCGACGTACGGCTGATCGACAACATAAAATACCCCGACTAAAAAACGACCGATTAAAATGAATGTCGAAGTCTTAAAGTCAAAGATTCACCGTGTCACCGTTACAGAGGCACGCCTCGACTATATAGGCAGCATCACCATCGATCAGGATCTGATGGACGCCGCAAATATCCTCCCCGGCGAACGTGTTTACATTGTCAATAACAATAATGGCGAGCGCCTCGACACATATACCATACCCGGCCCTCGTGGCAGTGGCGTTATATGCCTTAACGGTGCAGCCGCACGGTTGGTTCAGCCGGGCGATATCGTCATCATCATGGCCTACGCCTCGATGACCTACGAAGAAGCCAAAACATTCAAGCCGTCGGTAGTCTTTCCCGACACACTTACCAACAGGCTCTGATGCCTCTTACTCACCCCTCCCCTTTTATCCCGACTTACCCCTATGTTTGAAAAACTCAGCGACAGGCTCGAACGGAGCTTTAAAATATTAAAAGGTCAAGGCAAAATCACCGAGATCAATGTAGCCGAGACCCTCAAGGACGTGCGCCGCGCGCTTATCGATGCCGACGTCAACTACAAGGTGGCAAAAACATTCACCGACACAGTCAAGGCAAAGGCACTGGGACAGAATGTCCTCACAGCCATCAAGCCAAGCGAGCTGATGGTTAAGATTGTGCATGACGAACTCACGGCCCTCATGGGCGGTGATGCATCGGGTATCAATCTCAAGGACAGGCCGGTGGTTATCCTGATGTCGGGCTTGCAGGGTTCGGGTAAGACTACTTTCTCGGGTAAACTCGCCAAGAAGCTTAAGAGCGAGAAGGGTTTCCGACCGCTGCTCGTAGCCTGTGACGTATACCGCCCTGCCGCTATTGATCAGCTCAAGGTGCTCGGCGAGTCAATAGATGTTCCCGTATTCACAATCGAGGGATCGAAGGACCCCGTCGATATTGCGCGCAAGGCACTCGACTATGCCCGCAGCAACCATAACGACCTCATAATCATCGATACCGCCGGTCGCCTTGCTGTCGACGAGCAGATGATGCAGGAGATCGAGTCGATAAAGAAAGCCATCAAGCCCAGCGAAACACTCTTCGTTGTCGACGCCATGACAGGTCAGGACGCGGTCAACACTGCCAAGACTTTCAACGAGCGCCTCGACTTCGACGGTGTAGTACTCACCAAACTCGACGGTGACACCCGCGGCGGCGCAGCCTTGTCGATCCGCACAGTTGTTGACAAACCTATCAAGTTTGTCGGTACAGGCGAGACTCTCGACGGAATCGACGTGTTCCACCCCTCGCGTATGGCCGACCGTATCCTTGGAATGGGCGATATAGTTTCGCTCGTTGAAAAGGCCCAGCAGCAGTTCGACGAGAAGGAGGCTGAGGAAATTGCCCGCAAACTACGTAAGAATCAGTACACTTTTGTCGACTTCTACAAGCAGATTCAGCAGATTAAGAAGATGGGCAATGTTAAGGATCTTGCTGCCATGATCCCCGGTCTTGGAAAGGCGCTCAAGGATATTGATGTGCCCGATGACGCTTTCAAAGGCGTTGAGGCCATCATCAATTCGATGACTCCATACGAACGCGAGCACCCCGAGGCTATCAAGGGTCCACGTGTAAAACGCATCGCTCTCGGCTCAGGCACGACTATCCAGGAGGTCAACCGTCTGCTCAAACAGTTTGAACAAACACGCCAGATGATGCGTCAGGTCGGCTCAATGAAGAGTCCTATGGCCGCTATGCGCGGGCTTAAAGGTCTGAAAGGTATGCGGCGCTGACATAGTAAAATAGTAAATATGAAATATTACTGCGTCTTCCAAGTATATTAGCCGTTTGAAGGGAAACATCTATATTTTCACTATAACTATATGGAACTTATTGACGGGAAGGCCACCTCGGCCAAAATCAAGGCTGAAATTGCCGAACAGGTAGCTCGTTTTACTGCCGAAGGCAAGCGTGCGCCACACCTTGTTGCCATTCTTGTGGGCCACGACGGCGGCAGCGAGACTTACGTAGCAAACAAAGTTAAGGCCTGCGAGGCCTGCGGGTTCAAATCGACTGTAATCCGCCGTGAGGCCGATGTTACCGAGGATGAGCTCCTGCGACTGATTGACGAGCTCAACCGCGACAAGAACGTCGACGGCTTCATTGTTCAGTTGCCCCTGCCCCGCCATATCGACGAGCAGCGCGTCACCGAGGCCATTCTTCCGTCCAAGGATGTCGACGGCTTCCATCCGGTGAATGTCGGCCGCCAGTCAATAGGCCTACCCTGCTTCCATTCCGCCACCCCGGCCGGAATCGTTGAACTGCTCAAACGCTACAATGTTCCTACGCGCGGCAAGAACTGCGTCATCATCGGCCGCAGTAACATCGTCGGCAAGCCTCTTGCGGCCCTCATGATGCAGAAGGGTATCGATGCCACTGTTACCGTGTGCCACTCGGCAACTGATAACCTCAAGGAAGTTTGTCACAATGCAGATATTCTTGTGGCCGCTTTGGGCCGTCCTGAGTTCGTCACCGCTGATATGGTGAAAGACGGTGCTACGGTGATCGATGTAGGCACTACCCGTGTGCCGGATGCAACGCGCAAGAGCGGCTTCCGTCTGTGCGGCGACGTCGACTTCAAGAATGTGTCACCAAAGTGCTCGTTTATAACTCCTGTTCCGGGTGGCGTAGGCCCCATGACCATTGTATCTCTGATGCAGAACACCCTTCAGGCATACTTGTCAAACAATAAATAAGCGCCCCACTCTATGAGCTCCGCCTTCGTCATACTGATTTCATTTCTGTCAATGATTCTCGGTATCGATGAGGCGGAGATCGTATTTGCAGGGGACGCCATGATGCATCAGGGACAGATCGATGCCGCGCGCCGTTCCGACGGCACATACGATTTCGGCGAGTATTTCAGTGAAATACAGCCGTATGTCGAATCAGCTGACTATGCCGTGGTTAATCTTGAGACACCTGTCTCAAAGCCACCTTATTCGGGTTATCCCTGCTTCAATGCCCCCGACAGCTATCTCGACGCGCTGTCCGATGCCGGATTCGATCTGTTTCTTACGGCCAACAACCATACTCTCGACCGTCGCGACAACGGTTTGCGCAACACTATCGACGCGCTGGATGCGCGTAAACTCGAACACATCGGTACATATAAGGATGCCGCTGCCCGTAATGCGACACTGCCGTTTGTAAAGAATATAAACGGTATCAAGGTTGGCTTTGTAAACTATACATACGGCACAAACGGTATCGAACCAGGGGCAGAGGTTAAAGTCGACTATATCGACCGCAAGCAAATAAAAGAAGATGTGGAGCGTACGCGCGATGCCGGAGCTGATATTGTAATCGCATGCGTGCACTGGGGCGTCGAGTATCAGTTGCTGCCGCATAAAGTGCAGAAATCTCTCGCCGCCTATCTTCATGAACTCGGTGTAGAAGTAATCATCGGCGGTCATCCGCATGTAGTGCAGCCTATGGAGATTACCGATGGCGACAGACCCACTCTGCTGGTTTACTCCCTCGGGAATTTCATCTCCAATATGAAAACCCGTGATACACGCGGAGGTGCCATGGTGAAGGTCCGTTTACTTCGGGGCGGCGATGGCAAGGTACGTGTCGACGAAGCCTCATACCGGCTCGTATACACCGAACCGGCCGACAGGAATCATAATTATCGCCTGCAATGGGTCGACCGCTCGGATGATCCTCGCGCCGCCGCTTTTGCCCGTTCGGCCCGAAATCTATTCAACAGCCACAACCGCAATGTACACGAGGAGCTGCCGGGAGCAGGGGCTTGGCTGCATTCAAAAAGGAAATGATTTTAAGCTGCAGGCGGTGGCTATATGACATTTTTTGTGTAACTTTGCACCACATAAAACAAACATCCTACAAAAACCACTATACAATGAGAAAGAACATCGTTGCCGGCAACTGGAAAATGAACACCACCCTCCCCGAGGGCGTCAAGCTTGCCGAAGAAGTAAATGCAGCCGTGGCTGAAGCCAAGCCCGCCTGCGACGTTATCATCTGCGTACCTTTCACACACCTTGCTCCCATCGCAGGTGTCATTGACAGCAATGTGCTCGGCCTCGGTGCCGAAAACTGTGCCGACCACGCGTCGGGCGCATATACCGGCGAAGTAAGCGCTCCCATGGTAGCCTCGACCGGCGCTAAATATGTAATTCTCGGCCACAGCGAACGCCGTCAGTACTATCACGAGGATTCCAAGATTCTCCGCGAGAAACTCGGCCTTGCCCTCGCCAACGGCCTCACACCTATCTTCTGCATCGGCGAAGTGCTCGAAGAACGCGAAAACGGCACTTACAACGAAGTGGTAAAACGTCAGATCGAAGAAGCTCTCTTCGAACTCTCTGCCGAGGATTTCTCAAAGCTTATCCTTGCCTACGAACCCGTATGGGCCATCGGTACCGGCAAAACCGCCACTCCCGATCAGGCCGAGGACATGCACGCCCACATCCGTGCCACAATCGCTGCAAAATACGGCAACGAAGTAGCTGAGAACACCTCGATTCTCTACGGCGGTTCGTGCAAGCCCTCCAATGCTGCCGAACTCTTCGCCAAGAAAGATATTGACGGTGGCCTTATCGGCGGTGCATCGCTCAAGTGCGCCGACTTTATGGGCATTGTCAAGGCTTTCTGATAAATTCAGTTATACCTATTTGCGACTGCGGAATTATTTTAGTAATTTTGCAGTCGCAATATTTTTTATATGAATCGCATACGACTCCTCATATTATCTCTCTGCATGGCTCTGATCGGCATTTACTGTCAGGCCCAGTCGACAACTGCAACAGACACAACTTCGATTATCAGCGAAATCGAAGCTGCAGGTAAGATTAAGGTGAATCTCCCGGCAGGTCTGCTAAATCATCTTAATTCAGCGGAGGAACCCAAAGCCGAAACAGATGCCGAGGAACAGTCCGCAGCCGAATCATCCACAAAGAAATCATCGCGTGTAGGTTACCGTGTGCAGGTATTTGATGACAACAATGTGCGCACGGCCAAGCACGATGCCGAAACGCGCAAGCGCCAGATGGAAAGCCGTTTCCCGGAATTCCGCACCTACATTCAGTTTAATTCGCCATATTGGCGTGTCAAGGTAGGTGATTTCCGCACTCGGTCGGAGGCCGACGCCGCCATGGCTGCCATTCGCGCCGCATTCCCGGGATTCGGCAATCAGTTGCGCATAGTGCGCGACCACATCAACAGTCACTAAAATCATAAAAGAATGATAAGTGAAGACGTAAAACGGCTTTCCGACAGCGAGCGTATCGAGCGGATAGCCGATCATTATAAATCAATAATCGAGCTTCTCGGCGAAGATCCTTCGCGAGAGGGGTTACTCAAGACCCCTATGCGTGCCGCCAAGGCAATGTGGTATATCACATCGGGTTACCGAAGTGAAGCGAATACCACGCTGTCGCAGGCTATGTTCGAGCACGAAGGCTCGAAAGTCGTTATGGTACGCGACATTGAATTCTATTCTATGTGCGAGCATCATATACTACCCTTTTTCGGACATATATCCATCGCCTATGTTCCCGGCGGCAAAATTGTAGGTCTGAGCAAACTTGCCCGTACCGTCGATATCTGTGCCCGTAAGCTTCAGGTGCAGGAGCGCCTGACCGGCGAAGTGGCGAAAGTCGTGGCCGATACATTGGGCGCCAAAGGCGTGCTTGTCATTTGCGAGGCCGAACACCTGTGCATGAAGATGCGCGGGGTGGAAAAGCAGCTAAGCCTTACCGAAACGATAGAGTATACGGGTATTTTTGAGGAAGACGGCGAGCTCCGCCGTGACACAATCCAGGCTCTGAAACGATAAATAAAGAAAAAAATCTTTAATTCATTCGGCTATAACGCGTTTTTTCATTAACTTTGCATAAACAAAATACGATTCCTTATAAAACCAATAAATATTTCACCTATTATGGTTAACTACAAAGATTTAGGCCTTGTCAACACCCGTGAGATGTTTGCGAAGGCCATCAAAGGCGGCTATGCGATCCCCGCTTTCAACTTCAACAACATGGAGCAGCTTCAGGCCATCATCAAGGCTGCGGCTGAAGAAAAATCGCCCGTAATCCTTCAGGTTTCAAAAGGTGCCCGCAACTATGCCAACGCCACTCTGCTCCGCTATATGGCACAGGGTGCTGTGGAATACGCCAAGGAACTCGGCTGGGAGAAGCCCCAGATTGTGCTTCACCTCGACCATGGTGACAGCTTCGAGCTCTGCAAGAGTTGCATCGACTTCGGCTTCTCGTCGGTTATGATCGAC
>JAGANS010000039.1 GCA_017624155.1 Muribaculaceae bacterium
TAGTCGACGATGCCTACGGCGCCGTCGGGGCGGCGCATCGTCTGGAAGCGGCCGGCCACGGGCACCAGGCGGCTCAGCGCCGTCAGGGCCTCCTCGCGGGGCAGGCCGAGCAGGCGTGCGGCGGCGTATACGGCGGTGAGGTTGGCGGCGTTGAATCGGCCGCTGAACAGCAACTCCACCTCATTGCCGTCGAGCGCGAGGGTCATGCCGTCGAGGCGGTCTTCCACCAGCCGGGCGCGGTAGTCGGCCACCGAGCGCAGCGAGTATGTGTAGCGGCGGGCGCGGGTATTCTGGAGCATCACGGCGCCGTTGCGGTCGTCGAGATTGGTGAGGGCGAAAGCCTCGGGCTTCAGACCGTCGAAGAAGCTTTTCTTGGCGGCCAGGTAATTGGCGAATGTGCCGTGATAGTCGAGGTGGTCGCGGGTGAGGTTGGTGAATATCGCGCCGTCGAAGTCGAGGCCGGCGATGCGGTGCTGGGCGACTGCGTGGCTGCTTACTTCCATGGCCGCGAATGTGCATCCGGCATCGGCCATGCGTGCCAGCAGGGCGTTGAGTTCGAGCGGGTCGGGTGTGGTGTGGGTCGAGGGTACGTCGGTGGTGTCGATCTTGTTTACGACGGTCGACAGCAGGCCGGCGCGGTGTCCTGCCAGACGAGCCATCTCGTAGAGCAGGGTGGCGATGGTCGTCTTGCCGTTGGTGCCGGTGACGCCAACCAGGGTGAGGCGGCGCGACGGGTGACCGTACCATGCCGATGCCAGGCGCCCCAGGGCGTCGGCCGAGTCGGCCACGCGTATCCATGTGATGCCGTCAGGGGCGTCGGCGGGAATCTCCTCGCATACCACGGCAGCGGCGCCGGCGGCGATGGCTGCGGGTATGAAGCGGTGGCCGTCGACATTGTAGCCGCGCACGGCCACAAACATGCCGCCGGGCGCCACCGCGCGCGAGTCGGCGGTGAGTCCGGCGAGCGGTCCGTGTGCCGGGCCTTTGGTGTCAAGGGGGGCGATGTCGCTCAGCAGAGCCTGTATTGTATGTTGGTTGTCCATGTCAGTTCTGGCTTAGAGTTGCGTGTACTTTGGCGCCCGGAGCGACGGGTGTGCCGGCGGGCGGGTTGATGGCGGTGACATATCCCGTGCCCGAGAAGTGTACGGTGAGGCCGGCCTCTTCGAGCATCACCAGGGCCTCGCGTATACCGAGCCCCGTGACGTCGGGCACGGTCGATGGCTTGTTGGCCGCGGTGGCGCCGGTACGTATCACCGACACGCGGGGCAGCTGCAGGTCGTCGTGCAGAGTCTTGGCGCGTCCGGGCTTGTTGGTGCCGTATATGGTGGCGGTGGTCGATGCCACGGGGGCCTCGTTATAGTCGGATGTGTTGCCGAGCATGCCGCGCGAGTACATCTTCAGGGCCACATTGAGCAGCACGGTGCCGCTGGTATATGCCGGTCCGTAGGGGCCCTGCGGATCGCTTATCACCACCATGCAGGTGTATTTGGGTTTGTCGTAGGGGAAGAATCCGCAGAATGCCACACGGTTGTGCTTGCCCTCGCGGTAGCCGCCCTTGAATGGAATGGACGTGAGGATAAGCTTGCCGTCCTTGTCGCGGGGCCGCTCGAGGGCTATGCCGGCGGTGCCGGTCTTGCCGGCTATCTCCACGATGTCGTTGCGCAGCACCTTGGCTGTGCCACCCTCGCCCCACACTACGTCGTGCATCATCTTGCGCAGGATGGCGGCGTTGCGGCTCGAGCAGATGCTGTCGCGCACATAGCTCACGTCGATGGCCGAGTCGCGGCCGTCGGGCAGGCGCATGGCGCTCACAAGGCGCGGGCGCACAAACTTACCGTTGTTGGCGATGGCATTGTACACGGCGCAGGTATAGAGCGGCGGCACCTGAGTGGCGTAGCCGAATATCATGCGCGAGAGCGACACGCGGCCGCCCGACTTGGGGTCGAGGGTGGGGTAGTATGGCGGGCGCTCGCGGGCCATGCCGGTGTTGAAGCGGTCGAAGAATCCCAGTTCGCGCAGCCGCTCGCGGAAGCCGTTGAGGTTGCCGTCGTAGTGGGGGGCGATGAGCTTGGTCATACCGATATTCGACGAGTATTCCATGAAGCGGCTCACGGGCAGATAGGCCGGCGAGTGGGTGTCGCGGATGGGCTTGCCGCCGGCATAAGCGTAGGAGTGCCCGATGGGATATACCTGATTGAGGTTGACGTAGCCGTCTTCGAGGGCGGCAAGCATCGAGATGACTTTGATCACCGAGCCGGGCTCGTATGCCTGCACGATATGGTTCATGGCCTCGATGTAGCGCCCGGGATGCACGGTGTCGCGGTCGAGGTTGGAGATGGCCTTGATGTCGCCGGTGGAGGTCTCCATGATGATGGCGCTGCCCCATTCGCCCTTGCAGGTCAGCAGCATTTCGCCCAGCTCGTGCTCGAGCAGATCCTGCATGGTGATGTCGATGGTGGTGCGGATGGTGGTGCCGTTGCGTGGCGGCTTTTCAGTCCAGTAAGATGTGCCGCGGGTGAACATCACCTTCTTGGCCACGCCGCTCTCGCCGTAGAGCATGGTGTCGAGGGCCTGCTCCAGACCCGATATGCCGCGCACCTCGGGATTGGTGACGGTCTCGCCCACGCGGCCTATGCTCAGGCGAGCCATGTCGCCGTAGGGATAGCGTCGCAGCAGCACGCGCTCGGTGGTGAAGCCGGTGCGGTTGGGGTTGGGATGGCGGCGGAAGTAGGGAAATTTCTTCACGCGCTGCATCTCGTCGAACGGGATGTGCTTGAGCAGCAGATAGCTGCGCGAGCGGTCGGCCTTGGGCTTCTCCATCGGCGCATGCAGGTAGTCGTACCACGCCTGGCGGTCGCGCTGCGGATAGTAGCGGGCCAGGGTGTCGGCCAGCGAGTCGATGCTCTCCAGATATTTGAGTTCGTTGATGCGCGAGGCGTGGAAGTCGATGCGCACGTTGTAGTAGTTGAGGTTGGTGGCCAGTATCGAGCCGTCGGCGGCCAGTATCTCGCCGCGCAGGGGCTTGATGGGTATTGAGTCGGAGAGGGTACGGTCTCCTTTTTCGTTCCACTCGTCGGCGTGTATCACGGTGGTGTTGAGCAGGAACAGCACACACAGGCCGGCCACGCCGAGTATCACGGCCGATATGAGGATATAGCGGCTGTAGATGTGCAGGCGGCGCGTGACGGCTTTCTTGCTTTTGGACTTTTTCTTGAACAGGCTGGGGAGCTTCATTGCGGCGGTGAGGATTGAGGTTTGATCTTGTCTTTTTACAAGCTTTTAGTCGTGGAGAGAGAGTGTGTATGGCGGACGTTCCTGTATGTGGAGGCCGAGGTGCAGGGTATCGACCATCTGCTGCATCGACGACTCGCATGTGGCCGACATGTAGGCCGAGCGCTCGCGCTGGGTCTCGGCGCGGGTTATCTCGAGGCGGGTGCGCAGGTGTGCCACGGTCTCCATGGCCGTGGTGCAGTCGAAACGCACCGATATGTAGCCCATCGCGAAGAATATGCCTATCACGATCACCGGCAGGTTCCGGATGAAGAACCGGGCCGATACGCCTTCCACCATGTCGGAGGGTTTCATGCCTTTGAGATTGATTTTTTTCATTGCGCGGGTGTTGTTGATGCTGTTGATGGTTTCGGTGTTATGTTTACAGTCGGGTGGCGACGCGCAGCTTGGCGCTGCGGCTGCGCGGATTGGCCTCTATCTCGGCCTCGTCGGGTACGACGGGCTTGGAGGTGAGCAGCTTGTAAGGGGTGTCGGCGTGGCCGTAGATGTCGGTCTCCACGCGGCCGGTGAAGTTGCCGGCGCGCATGAAATTCTTCACCAGCCGGTCTTCGAGCGAGTGGTATGTGATGATTGCCAGTCGGCCGCCGGGGCGCAGGGCCTCGGCAGTCTGCTCCAGGAAGCTGCGCAGGGCGTCGAGTTCGCCGTTCACCTCGATGCGCAGAGCCTGAAATACGCATGCCAGATCTTTCTTCTCGCGACGCGGGTCGATGAGCGGCGATATGGCCTCGAGCAGACCGTTGACGGTAGCCACCGGCGCCTGCGACCGGGCCCTGACGATGGCACGGGCCATCGGCCGCGCCTTGGCCACCTCCCCGTAGAGGTGCAGGATGTCGGCCAGTCGTTCCTCGCTGTACTCGTTCACTACCTCGTAGGCCGACAGGGCGGCGTGGCGGTTCATTCGCATGTCGAGCCGCGCGTCGCTGCGGAACGAGAATCCCCGCCCGGCGTCGTCGAAGTGGTGGAACGATACGCCCAGATCGGCCAGGATGCCGTCCGCCTTACCGGCGTCGTAGAACCGCAGGAAGTTGCGCAGGAAGCGGAAGTTGCCGTATACCATCGTGAAGCGCGGGTCGTCGGGTGCGCCCGCCAGGGCGTCCTCGTCCTGGTCGAAGGCAAGCAGACGTCCCTCGGGACCGAGTTGGCCGAGGATGGCACGCGAATGGCCGCCGCCGCCAAAGGTAGCGTCGACGTATGTGCCGCCGGGCTTTATGTCGAGCGCGGCGAGAGTCTGCGGCAACAGGGCCGGAATGTGATAAACTTCCTGAGTCATAACCGATTGAGCCTTACGGGTACACAGCTGCCCCGAAATCGGTTGTAAAATTACTTAAAAACGCAGCAGTTTACAAATGAAAATTGCAAAAAGTTGTGGAAAATAGCCAAAAAGTTATTAACATTGTGCTTTTCGTCGCCTTCATTCCTCAGAATTTGCATTTGCAAACCACCATAGCTCTGAGAACTCCGAGAACTCTGAGATCTCCGAGTTCTCAGAGAGCCCCGATAATTTTTTCCGCTTTTCGCTTGCAGATCCGCATAATTTGTATTACTTTTGCCTCTCCTATTTGGGTATAAACCAAATGCTTGTAGGTTGCCGGCGCTCCGGTGACCATTATTTGCATGAAAATCAATCAGGTAACATCTCTCTTAAGATATCAATGAACAAGTATCTGCTGCATATCTTCTTTGCCGTTGCTGTCCTAATGCTGCCGGCCTGCACCGATGAACTACCTCTCCCCGACGGTTATATCGGCGACGGCGAATCACTTATCTCGGTCGACCTCGAGTACGAACCCAGCGCCGAGGCTCTCGGCGGTCAGGATTCCCGCTCGGCCGGCGACGCCCTCAACGAAATCAACTCCCTGTCGGTCGTAATCTACAAACTCGACGGCTCGCTCTACAGGATATACAACAAGGCGCAGCTGCTCGACTTCAATAACAAACTGAACAACACCGACAAGCCGGGCGACTATGGCGACAAGCCCGCCGCCGAGGACACCACAGCCCGCGCCACGTTCAGGCTCCCTGATCCGCTCCCCTTCGGCAAGTATTATATGTATGCCGTTGTGAACCTCGGCAAGGACGTAACTGCCGACATGGCCAAAGATCAGAATACCCTGCGCGCCCAGACCGTGCAGTGGAATTTCAATGATGTGAAGGCAAACGCCCAGATGTTTGGCTACTTTACCAATACCGACAACAAGACCTCGATGGGCTATCAGGCACCGCTCCTTGTTGTAAACCGCGCCAATACCGAGATTCATTCGTGGGTTCGCCGTCTCGCCTCTAAGGTAACAATCGCCTACGACGGCAGCAAATTGCACGACGAGGTGATTGTCTACATTCACAGCGCCACTATCAAGCAGGTGCCGCTCTACTGCGCCCTCGGCTTGCCAAACAAGCCGTCGAGTACCGATTCCATATCCAGGGACAGCGAGGACAAGGCCCAGCACATATTCTATTACAACACCAAGGGCGACACCATCAACGACCCCGGCGCGTCCGACGAGAATTTTCAGAAATGGATGATGGTGGGAAACGGTACCGGCATCATGGGTTCCGATCATTCCAAGAAGTCCAACGCACTGTTCTTCTATGAGAACATGCAGGGCGACTTCAAGGACGATCCTCACAAGGAATGGTTCAACAAGGTGCAGAACCCCGACAGTGTCGGCTCAATAATCAAGCCGGGTATGCCCGACTACAAGGATAATGTGCCTTACGGCACCTATATAGAGGTAAGTGGTTACTATGTGTCAAGGAATGCACAGAATATCTCCGAAGGCCCGATTAAATACCGCTTTATGCTCGGCCAGAACACCACATACAATTACGATGCGATACGCAACCACCACTATAAGCTTACCCTCCGCTTCAACGGCTGGGCCAATCAGGCCGACTGGCATATCGAATACGAACAGGACGATCCCGATATTCTTGCCCCTCCCGTATACGTGCCGTATCTATACAACTCGTCGGTGGAATTTCCCATCAAGTTCCGTGGTAAACTGATATCGCTCGAAGCACGCATCATCGAGAACAACTGGGGTCCGTATGATCCAAGCCAGACCGAGCCGACAAGTGAAACAGGTGAGATTCTTCCGATTCCGGCGGGCGAAATCGGCGCAGCCGACTTTGATACCAGGGTTCTCGGATTTGCCTGGAACAGGCTGGTGTTCCTGAATGCAGGCAAGTACACAGCAGGACTTACATTTCCGGAAACTCCACCAAGTGACTATGATAATAACGAATATCTGTCTAATTATTATGGTCGGTATGGCACTGCTGCGTGCGGTTATCTCTTTGGGCGTCACAAAGCGCCGTATTACCATCTGAAAGATAACGGCGACGGGTCGATGGTTGAAGATACCGGGAAGCCGTATTACGTAACGCCTGTATGGGTCGGGTTCCTGCGCCTGCAGCAGCCCGAAGATCTTGATGGAAAAGAACTCCCGGCCACAATTTTTTCAGTTAATAGTAACTGGCTTTATTATAGATATAATGTCATAAAAGGCGTGAGGGATTATTATCAGGGTAAAGGTGGTCTTGAAATCGGCGGCGTGGCTTTCAAGAACAACAATACTGATCTTGGCTATCGCTCATTCTCTGCTGCCGGCCTCACTGCCGGTTCACACGGTACGGGCCGCAATTCGTATAGCGTAGAGTCGTTTGTCGATACCGACGGTGTACCGGCAACCATGCTCAAGCTGCAACTGTGGACTCAGCCCAAGTCCATGGGCTACATATCCGGCTTTACGGGCAATAACCCCTACGAGCAGTATCAGCGCCATGCGGTAGTAAGGCTCACCGGCAAATTCGAAGTCACGGTCAACGGCCATAAGGAAACACATACCATAATACGCGATGTAGATGTGTTCCAGTCGCCGCGACTTGTCAATCCCAAGGGCGTATGGCGCAGATACAATACAAAGAACAAGTCGTTCCATGTTGTGCTTCAGCACCGCGAACAGGCCGCTTCGTCGGTATTCACGCCATTGCAGTCCACCGGCTCCTGGTCGGCTACGATCACTGCCGGCGACAAGTCCTTTATATCCCTTGCTGCCGGTAACTCAACGAGTGGCGGAGGCACAAGTGTATCGGGCGGCACGGGTTCGCTGATCGATTTTACGATAAACTTTGCCGATACAATAGGCCAGTTTGAATCGAAGTGCGCCATAGTGGAAGTGCGGTATCACGGCAACACATGCGTGCACAATATTCTGGTACGCCAGGGGTATAACCAGCCTATGAGTCTTATAAGCGGCGGCCCGCGGTGGAGTTCGTTCAATGTATTCAACTTCGCGGCTGACACTCCGTTCGGAGAGCAGAACAATGAAGTGGAGGCAACGATGTCGGTGCATCCGCTTGCACTCGGATCCTTGTTCAAAAAAGGTAACTACGCACAGGGTATCAGTCTTAAAAGTATGGAAACTTACGGGCCTTTTGTTGCTCCGGGTAACGGTAATATGGCGTTGACCAATAACCTTACCGGAGTTCCGTGGGGCAATATATACGGCGTGGCCCGTAAAGAAGGATCAAATGGAACAACGACCACAACGATCAACGGTAAAAGCTATAACACGGTAAACTGGCACTGGGCCAAGTTCCGTGCTCGAATTGGTAATCAGGTGCGCCGATACCGAGTGCCTACATACGATGATTTCGCCACACTCGATCAAACCCAGTACGCAGTGGGTGTGCTGTATGGCGACGGTGCGACTTCTGTCGCCAATACGACTAATGTCGCTTTCGGATTCTTTGATGTGGACAATAATATTGCCGGCAGTGAGAGTGGTATGCGCGGATTCTTCTGCTATAATCCCGACGATGCCCATCAGATATTCTTCCCCATAGGTTCTACAGGTCTTGCCCGACGCACACTGCAGGGTATCTCGGGTACATCGTATCGTGGCGAGTTGCGGTATAGTGCCGTAAACGGTTTCCTTACTCAGGATTATCATAGATACGACCAGTTCCGACCCATTCCTTACAATATGAAGAATGCCCCCGGCTCGATATATTGGCTGAATCAGGAAAAAGGTGATTATGTGGGCTGGGATATGAACTATTTTGACCTGAATATCAACGGATACGACTATGCGGCATCGTTCGGCCCATACGGCGATGCTCTGCCTATCCGGCCAATTTTTGAAAGCATGGAGGAAGTTATCCGTGTCCCCGCAATGATCCCGGGGCGCCGCTGACCGTGTCGCCCGTCCTGGTTCGGTTTAGGGTTTAGGTTGAAGGTTTAGTGCAAAGACGTAAACCTTCAACCTAAACCCTAAACCAACAGAAGGCGTGCGAAGCCCGCCGATTTACTCGTAGCCGCGTCCACCGGAGCCGCAGGCGGAGGTGCACGCGGACGGAAGCCCCCATCCATGAAAGGCGCCCGCAGGCCGCCGATTATATCAACGGCGCTACATCGGGCATCGTGTCTCAAATCGGCGGCCTTCGGACGCCGGAACGTGGGCGGATGACAGTCCGGGCACGTCTCGCCTATGGGCTCGACGGGCCCGGTTACG
Organism: Muribaculaceae bacterium; assembly: GCA_017624155.1. Classification (GTDB taxonomy): domain Bacteria; phylum Bacteroidota; class Bacteroidia; order Bacteroidales; family Muribaculaceae; genus CAG-873. The sequence continues at coordinate 8,808 of JAGANS010000039.1, forward strand.
AATAAGTCGGCGGGCTTCGCACGCCACCGGCCTATCGTATCCCGACCGCTGACGCGGCCTCGCCACGCGCAAGGAATACGTGTGCAATTTTCTGTTGCCGTGGCGATTTTTTGCTGTTAGCGGATTTTTTTGTAATTTTGCATTATGTCTGAAAAAACTGATACTCAAGATAAGCCCGTGAAGCGCACCGTGCTCGACGTCGACGACGTCGTGGAGATGGTGCCGCGCCTCAAGGGGCACGAGAAGCTGGTGGAGCGCGTCCTCCACTGGCTCGACGTTGACAAGGTGAACGATGTGCATTCGCGCGGATTCGATCACCCCGGTCCGCCGTTTGTAAAGTTCCTCCTCGAGGACTTCAACATCAAGCTGCGCATCGACAACGAACAGGTGCTCGACCATCTGCCCGAGGGCGCGTTTGTGACGGTGTCCAACCACCCCTTCGGCGCTCTCGACGGCATCGCCCTCATCCACCTGATCGCGCAACGACGCCCCGAATACAAGGTGATGGTCAACATGATCCTCAACCACATCACGGCCATGCGGCCCAACTTCATAGCCGTGGACCAGAGCCAGAGCGACGACCCGGCCAAGAAGGCTGTGTCGGTGAAGGGCATACGTCAGGCCATAGCGCAGGTGCGCTCGGGACAGCCGATAGGATTCTTTCCCGCCGGCGCGATGTCGAAGGTCAACCGTAAGTGGCAGCTCGTCGACCGCGAGTGGCAGCCCAATATCATCAGGCTCATCGAGCAGTTCAAGGTGCCGGTGATACCGATATTCTTTCACGGCACCAACTCGTTCCTGTTCAACCTGCTGGGTATCACCTTCTGGCAGCTGCGCACGCTGCGCCTGCCATCGGAGGTGTGGCGCAAGTGCAACACCACCATGCACATATCGGTGGGCGATCCCATCAGCGTGGAGGAACAGCTGCGCCATCAGGGCTCGCTCAAGGAATTCGGCGAGTTCCTTAAATCGAAAACATACGCTCTGCGATCGCTGAAATGAACCGGGAAGTGTCATCGTCATTGCCGTCGCGGCAGTCGGCCGAGGTGCTGCAGGCCAAGCAGCGCTTTGGCATCGTGGGCAACGCGCCGGCCCTGGTGGCTGCCGTGGAGCGCACGCTGCGCGTGGCGCCGATCGACCTGTCGGTGCTCATCACCGGCGAGAGCGGCACGGGCAAGGAGTTCTTTCCAAAGATAATACATGCTTTCTCGGCGCGCAAGCACGCCAAGTATATCGCCGTGAACTGCGGCGCCATACCCGAAGGGACGATCGACTCGGAGCTGTTCGGTCACGAGAAGGGCGCCTTCACCGGTGCCGTGGCCTCGCGCAAGGGCTACTTTGAGGAGGCCGACGGCGGTACGATATTCCTCGACGAGGTGGCCGAGCTGCCGCTCACCACACAGGCGCGCCTGCTGCGTGTGCTCGAGAGCGGCGAATTTATCAAGGTGGGATCATCGACGGTGCAGAAGACCAACATCCGCGTGGTTGCGGCCACCAACGTGGACATGCTGCGCGCCGTAGAGGAAGGCCGGTTTCGCGAGGACCTGTATTACCGCCTGTCGACAGTGCAGATTACCATACCGCCACTGCGCGACCGCGGCGGCGATATCGGACTGCTGGCACGCAAATTTGCAGGAGACTTTGCCGAGCGCTGGCGCCTGCCGGCCATCACCTTCACCGAGGAGGCCCGCGCCGCCATGGCACGTTACGGCTGGCCCGGCAACGTACGTCAGCTCAAAAATGTGGTGGAGCAGATTGCCCTCTTCGAGGCCGGAAAGGATGTGGACACTGCCGCCCTGCGCGGCTATCTGCCCGAGAACGCCACGGTGTCGGCGCCCGCCGTCATCGACCGAGGCCCCAGCTACGCCAAGGAGCGCGAGATGCTGATGAGCATGATACTGAGCATGCAGAGCCGTATCGACCGCCTGGAGTCGCTCCGGGCCGACGGTGCCCGTCCCGAGCCCAAAGGGGCGTCGGCTCCTGTATCCTCTCCCAATCTTATGGAGGATACGTCGGTGAATCATCTGAGTATGAGTAGAATGGCGCCGTCAATGCATCGGCCCGATTTTGTCGGCGGAAATGAGCTGTACGACGAATTCGAGTATGACGACCCGGGCAGTGAATTTGTGAGCTACTCGGAGGCGGCCGACGACTACGGTCAGGCCACCGGCGGCGCAGTCACACCCCTGAGCCTGCAGGACCGCGAGCGCGAGGCCATACGCGAGGCCCTCGCCCGCAACAACGGCCACCGCAAGGCGGCTGCCGACGAACTGAAAATATCGCAGCGCACGCTGTATCGCAAAATCAAGGAATATGGCCTCGAATAAACTATCATGCCGCCTCGCCGCCCTGCAGGCTCTGCTCTGCGCCATTGTGGCTGTGGCACTGACGGGATGCATACCGTCCTACAAGTTCAACGGCTCGGCACTCGACTACACGGTGTACAAGACCGTCAGCGTGTCGGAATTCCCCATCCGCGCCGCCCTGGTGTATCCGCCGCTGCAACAGACATTCGAGAATGAGCTGCTCGACTATATATCGCGCAATACGCGCCTGCGGACCACCGACGGCGCCTCCGACCTGCAGCTCGAGGGCGAGATAACCGGATACAACCTCACCCCGCAGGCCGTGACCGAGAATGCCCTGGCCTCGCAGACGCGCCTCACCATCACCGTGCGCGTGCGCTATACCGATAATAAAAACGACAAGAACAATATCGACCAGACCTTCTCGGCCTACCGCGACTTCGACGCCTCGCTGCTCATCACCGACGTGCAGGACGACCTGTGCCAGCAGATATCCAAGGAACTTGTCGAACTGATATTCAACTCAACACTCGGCAACTGGTGAAAACGCTCAACCATCTTATAGACAAGGCCGCGCATAATCCCGGTGCGCTTACCGACGACGATATCGCCGAGCTGCACCGCGTGGCCCGCGACGTGCCGGCCTCGGCCCTCGCCCCCGCCATGCTGCTCAAGCTCGCCCCGGGCCGACTCAGCGAGGCCGAGCTGCGCGAGTTCCGCACCCGCGTGGCACTCAGCGGCGGCATGGCTGCCGGGCTGATAAGCTATATCGACCCGTCGGGGCTGGGCCTGGCTGACTTCTATCCGCAGGCTCCCGTGGAGCGGCGCCCATCCACCGAGAGCGCCATCGATACATTCCTGGAGACCTACGGCCACCAGTCGCCCGAGGAAGACGCCCTGCTCGAGCGCATGATATTCAACCCCGTACCCGACTATGCCGAACGGCTGGCCCGCGAGGAGGCGCCGCGAGGTGCCGCGACCGACCGCCAGGATGAACTTATCGACGCCTTTCTGGCATCGAATCCGGTACCGGGTCCCGCAGCAACGCCTGCCCCGGCCGCTCCGGCCGCGCAGCCACGGCGCAGCACCACCCCGCCACCGCCACCGCCGCGAAATGCTCCTCAGGCATCGCTTCTGAGCGAAAGTCTGGCCAAAATATTCATAAAACAGCGCAGATATGAGCGCGCTTATGAAATTATAACTAATTTAAGCTTGAATTATCCGGAAAAAAGTGTTTACTTTGCAGACCAATTACGATTCCTCGAAAAACTGATGATAAATCAGCGTTTCGCAAAGGAAAAAAGTGAGGATATAAACCAGGCATAATACATACAAAAGCAATAATAAAAGATGTACGTAGTATTTATCGTATTGACTGTAATCGTGTCGATCCTTCTCATCGGCATCGTTCTGATTCAGAAATCCAAGGGCGGCGGCCTCTCGTCGCAGTTCGGCAACGCATCGTCGGTAATGGGCGTGCGCCAGACCAACAGTTTCCTCGAGAAGACAACCTGGACACTCGCCGCTCTCATCGGCATCCTGTCGGTATGCTCGGCCTACACCCTTCCCAAGGTAAGCGACGGCACCGCAATCCGCACCGAGGCAGCTGCCCCCGCACCCTCGATGCCCGCCGGCGGTGAATTCGGCACTCCGGCACCTGCCACAGCTCCCGCCGCAGCTCCTGCCGAGACTCCCGCACCCGCTCAGGCTCCCGCCGAGGCTCCGGGCAACTGATTTCAAGGCTCAGTCGCGACATACATATACCTTGCCCGGACGCCCGATGCGGCTGTCGGGCCTTTGGTGTTTTATGTAATATCACACAATGGAAAAGAAACTTGAAATAATGGCCCCGGTGGGCAGCTATGACTCGCTGGCCGCCGCCATTGCCGCCGGCGCCGGCTCGGTGTACTTCGGCGTGGAGGGCCTCAACATGCGCTCGCGCTCGAGCGCCAATTTCACCCTCGACGACCTCCGCCGTATCGCCTCTATATGCGATGAGTCCGGCGTGAAATCGTATCTCACCGTCAATACCATAATGTACGACGGTGACCTGCCGCGTATGCGCTCGATAATCGACGCTGTAGCCGCCTCGGGTATATCGGCCATCATAGCGAGCGATATCGCCGCCATACTCTATGCCCGCAGCGTGGGCGTTGAGGTGCATATCAGCACACAGTGCAACATATCCAACATCGAGGCTGTGCGCTTCTACGCGCAGTATGCCGACGTGGTGGTGCTCGCCCGCGAGCTAAGCCTCGATCAGGTATCGGCTATTCACCGCGCCATCATCGACGAGGACATCCGCGGTCCCCGCGGTGAACTGGTACGCATCGAGATGTTCTGCCACGGAGCCCTGTGCATGGCCGTGTCGGGCAAATGCTATCTCAGCCTCCATCAGATGAATAGCAGCGCCAACCGCGGAGCATGCACCCAGATATGCCGCCGCGGATACGAGGTGACCGACCTTGAGACCGGAGAGCAACTCGCCATAGAGAACAAATATATAATGTCGCCCAAGGATCTAAAGACGATACACTTCCTCGACCGCATGGTCGATGCCGGCGTGGAGGTATTCAAGATCGAGGGCCGTGCCCGCGGCCCCGAGTATGTGGCTACGGCTGTGCGCTGCTACAGTGAGGCTTTGGCCTCGATAGCCGACGGCACTTACGGCGCCGACAAGGTGGCCGCATGGGACGGGGACCTTGCCAAGATATTCAACCGCGGATTCTGGGACGGATATTATCTGGGGCAGCGGCTGGGTGAATGGTCGGGCAAATACGGCTCATCAGCCACCCGCGTGAAGCACTATGTGGCCAAGGGCGTAAAATATTTCTCGCGCCTCGGCGTGGGTGAGTTTTTCATGGAGGCCGGCGAGTTGCATGTAGGCGATGAAATAGTGATAACCGGTCCCACCACCGGTGCCATGATGATCACCGTCGACGACATACAGGTGAACTGCCGCAGCGTGGACAAGGCCGTCAAGGGCGATGCCTTCTCGATACCCGTTCCGGGCAAGATCCGCCCCTCCGACCGCCTCTACCGATGGGACAAGACGAATGTTGAATGCTGAATTAATTCAACCTTCAACCTTCAACATTCCAAATTAATAATCATACTCTTATCATGAAAAAACTTGTATTAAGCATCTGTGCTGCCTGCGCAGCAATGCTCGGCTTTGCACAGACACCGGCTCCCACCACTGTGAAGCATCCCGAGTGGAGCCGCAACGCCGTGATCTATGAAGTGAACACCCGCCAGTTTACCCCCGAGGGAACATTCAAGGCCATGCAGGCCCATCTGCCGCGCCTCAAGGAACTCGGCGTCGACATCCTGTGGATGATGCCTATCCATCCTATATCGCAGGACGGCCGCAAGGGTGGCCTCGGCTCGTATTATGCCGTGGCCGATTACAAAGGCACCAATCCCGAATTCGGTTCGATCGACGACTTCCGCGACCTGGTGAAGGAGGCACACCGTCTCGGTATGAAGGTGATAATCGACTGGGTACCGAATCACAGCGGCCGCGATAACGCCTGGGTGAAGAATCATCCCGACTGGTATGCCCGCAACGATAAGGGCGAGATGTTTGGCCCATACGACTGGACCGATGTGTATAAATTCGATTATTCCAATCCCGCCATGCGTGCTGCTATGACCGATGCTATGGCCTATTGGTTGCGCGAGGCCGACATCGACGGCTTCCGCTGTGACGTTGCCGGTCAGGTGCCTGTAAGCTACTGGAACGAATGTCGTCCGGCTCTCGAAAAGGTGAAGCCGGGCATATTCATGCTTGCCGAGGCTACCGAATCCGAACTGCTTGAGCATGCTTTCGACATGGACTACAACTGGCCTATGAAAGATCTGTTCAGCGCCATATCCGCTACATCGGGTCAATACACCTTCAAGGGTGCCGACGGCAAGGTGCGCACATTCCCCGAGGCACACGCCACCGATATCTTCGCACAGCTCGACAAGGAAGCCGCCACATATCCGGCCGACTCATATCTGATGAACATGATCACCAATCACGACCTCAACTCGTGGGAAGGCACCGAATTTGAGCGTCTCGGCGACCTGCAGGCCGCTTTCGCAGTCCTGACTTACACACTCCCGGGTATGCCGTTGATTTACACCGGTCAGGAAGTCGGTCTCGACCGTGCCTTTGAATTCTTTGTCAAGGATGAACAACCTGCCTGGAACGCCAAACCTGAAATAACTGAATTCTATAAGACCCTCAATACCCTGCGCCACAGCCGTCCCGAGCTCGCGTGCGGCAATAAGGGGGCGTCCGTGGAGAAGATCGCAACCGCATCGTCCGATGTCATAGCATTCCGCCGCGGCGGCGTGCTTACAATCGCCAATCTCGGCTCCAAGGA